>CAYLZU010000063.1:0-12924 GCA_964388005.1 uncultured Burkholderiaceae bacterium | reverse complement strand
CGGCGGCAGGCCGGCCGCTGTGCCATCGCCTTCACGGGCCCGGCTCCGCGTCCCGGCGCGGCGACAGCGCCGAGGTCAGCGCCTCGTAGTCCTCGCCCAGCGCCGCCCGCGTGCGCGCCAGCGGCGGCGGCGAGGCGGCAGCGGCCCTGCCGATTCCGCGCACCAGCAGCGCCGCGACGATGGCGAGCACGGCGGCCAGCACGCCGGTCGTCGCGATGCCGAAGCGGTCCCACAGCAGCAGCGTCAGCCAGGCCACCGCGGCGCCGACCGCGACCGTCAGCAGCGCCAGCGCCGCCAGCGCCACGGCGAGCCAGCCGAGCCACTGCCGGCCGAGGGCCGCGGATTCCTCCGCCGCCAGGTCGGCGCGCAGCAGCAGCAGCCGGCCGACGTGCCGCAGGACGCGCCCCAGGGCGTCGAACGACAGCGCCATCGGTGCGGCCGGTCAGCGGCGCGAAACCAGCATGCCGACCAGGAACCCGATCCCGGCGGCGGCGCCGACCGCGGCCCACGGATTGGTGTGGACCCAGTCGTCGGCCCGGCGCGCCGCCTCGCGGCTGCGTTCGGCGGCGGCGATGCGCGCTTCGGACAGGCGCAGGCTGGCGCGGTGCAGCCGCTCGGCCGCGCGCTCGCGCAGTTCCGCCGCCTGCTGGCCGGTGCTCGCCGCGGCCTGCTTCAGCAGCGCCTCGACGTCGCCGAGCACGGCCTTCAGGTCGGCGCCCAGCTTGTCGCCGGAGACGCGGGTCGGGGTCTCGATGTCTTCCGTCATGTGTTCTCCGTCATGTTTCGGGCCGGCGGGTCTGCCGCCTGGCCACCATCGATAGATATGTAGCAGAAGGCGGCGCTGGCGCCTCCCGGTGTTCTGCTTACGGAGTCTCCGAAGCGGTCCGCCGCCGGGTCGGAGCATAGGCCAGGTCGGTGCCTTCGGAGCGGCGCGGCTCGGACTGCTAGAGTCGCGTCGCCCCAACAGAGCTCAGCCCCCGGATGACCTCCACCAGCCAGTCCCGCGTCAGCATCGGCACGCCGCTGTCGCCGTCGGCCACCCGCGTGCTGCTGCTCGGCGCCGGCGAACTCGGCAAGGAAGTGATCATCGCCCTGCAGCGGCTCGGCGTCGAGGTCATCGCCGCCGACCGCTACCCCAATGCGCCGGGGCACCAGGTGGCGCACCGCGCCCACGTGCTGAACATGGCCGACCCGGCGGCGCTGCGCTCGCTGATCGAGCGCGAGCGGCCGCATCTGGTGGTGCCGGAGATCGAGGCCATCGCCACCGGCGTGCTGCTGGAGGTCGAGCGCGAGGGCCTGGCGACAGTGATCCCGTCGGCGCGCGCCGCCCACCTGACGATGAACCGCGAGGGCATCCGCAGGCTCGCCGCCGAGCAGCTCGGCCTGCCGACCTCGCCGTACCGCTTCGCCGACTCGCTGGCCGAGCTGGAGGCGGCGGCCGATGCCGTCGGCCTGCCCTGCCTGGTCAAGCCGGTGATGTCTTCGTCCGGCAAGGGCCAGAGCAAGGTCGACCGCCGCCAGGACCTCGCCGCCGCCTGGGACCATGCCAATGCCGGCGGGCGGGTCAGCCTCGGCCGCGTGATCGTCGAGGGCTTCATCGACTTCGACTACGAGATCACCCAGCTCACCGTGCGCGCGCGCGGTGCCGGCGGCGGCATTGAAACGCAGTTCTGCGAGCCGATCGGCCACCTGCAGGTGCATGGCGACTACGTCGAAAGCTGGCAGCCGCAGCCGATGAGCACGGCGGCGCTGGCCACGGCGCGTGAGTACGCCGGCAAGGTGACGGCGGAACTCGGCGGGCTCGGCATCTTCGGCGTCGAGTTGTTCGTCAAGGGCGATCGGGTCTGGTTCTCCGAGGTCAGCCCGCGCCCGCACGACACCGGTCTGGTGACGCTCGCTACCCAGTGGCAGAACGAATTCGAACTGCACGCGCGGGCGGCTCTCGGCCTGCCGGTCGATGCGCGGCTGCGCAACGCCGGCGCCAGCCGCGTCATCTACGGCGGCATCGAGGCGGCGGGGATCGTCTTCGACAGCGTCGACGAAGCGCTGCGCATCGACGGCGCCGACCTGCGGCTGTTCGGCAAGCCGGAGTCGTTCGCCCGCCGCCGCATGGGCGTGGCCGTCGCCCGAGGGGAATCGGTGGCTCAGGCGCGGCAGCGCGCCGTCGCCGCCGCCGCCGCGGTGCGGCCGCGGCAGGCAACATGAGCGCCGCGCCGCCGGCGAGCCGATAGAATCGGGCCGCGCTGCGCCGCAGCCACTGTCGAGGAGCACAACGAGCGATGAAGATCCTGCTGGTAGACGATCATTCGCTGATCACCGAAGCGCTGAAGGTCCTGCTGCACGACCTCGACCCGCAGGCGCAGATCTTCACCGCCGCCGACGCGCCCGGCGCCGAGCAGCTCGCCGCCGAGCACCAGGACGCCGACCTGATGCTGCTCGACCTCGGCCTGCCCGGCGCCACCGGCACCAGCCTGCTGGAGAAGCTCACCACCGTCTATCCGGACCTGAAGATCCTGGTCCTGTCCGGCGTGCAGGACCAGCGCAGCGTCATGCGCGTGCTGCAGCTCGGCGCCGCCGGCTTCGTTCCGAAGTCGATGGCGACCGAGAACCTTGTGTCGGCGATCCGCTTCGTGCTCTCCGGCGGCGTCTACATCCCGGCCGACCTGCTCGAGGACGCCACCCGCGGCGCGCAGATGCTGGGACTGCCGGAGCGCGGCCGTGACATGCTCGGCCGGCCCACCGGCGGCCGGGTGCAGCTCACCGAGCGCCAGGAACAGGTGCTGCAGCTGCTGGCCCGCGGCGCGCCGATCAAGATCGTCTGCCGCGAGCTCAACCTCTCCGAAGGCACGGTCAAGACCCACGTCACCGCCATCTACCGCGCCTTCGGCGCCTCGAACCGCACCGAAGCGCTGCTGGCAGCGCGCCGCAACGGCTACGACGTCGGCTGAACGCGCCGGGCCGCCCCAGGCGCTCGGCTTTCGAGGGTCAGCGAGAAAGTCGTCCAGTAAGCGGCGGCGCTAGACGCGCACGGTCGACGTCGCGCCGCCGACGGTCACCGGCGCCTCCTGCGCGCCGCGCTCGGCCGGCAGCACGCCGAGCGAACGCGCGATGCGGTTGTTGAGCAGGATGGCGTTGGTCGGCTTCTGCAGCACCACCGGCTCCTCGACCCGGCTGCGGGCGATCACCCCGGCCAGCGCCGGGCGCTCCTGCAGGCGGCGCTTGATGGCGCGCTGGAACTCGCCGATCACCTCGCCGGCGCCCACCGCGGTCAGCATCACCACCGGCACCGGGCTGCCCGCCATTTCGCGGATGCCGAGCACGACCTCGACTCCAGACTCGCCGCCGCCGAGATTCTGGTCGGCGACGACGAGGTCGATCCGCCGCTGCTCGGCGACCTGCGCCGCCAGCGAATTCGTATGGCCGGGCTCGGCGATGACCTCGGCGCCCCACGACCGCAGCAGGTGCTGCAGGCTGTTGCGGATTTCCTCGTTGTCCTCGATCAGCACCAGGCGGTGGCCGGTCAGCGAGCAGATGCTCGACTCGGTCAGGGCGGTGTCGGGGCGGGGCCCGTGGTGCGGCAGCGCCGACGGCGGCACCTCGACGCGGAACACCGTGCCGGAACCCGGCCGCGTGGTGACGATCAGCGGATGGCCGAGCACGTTGCAGATCCTTCGCACGATCGACAGCCCGAGGCCGAAACCGCTCGCCGGCTCGCCCTTCGAACTCTCGCCGCGGTAGAACTCGTCGAAGACCCGCGACAGTTCGCTCTGGCGGATGCCGGGGCCGGTGTCCCACACCTCGATGCTCACCAGCCCGCCGCGACGCCGCGCCGCCAGCAGCACCCCGCCCTGCGCCGTGTAGCGGATGGCGTTGCCGACCAGGTTGCGCAGCACGCGCGCCAGCAGCACCGGGTCGGACTCGATCGCCAGGCTGGGCCGGCGCACGCGCAGCTCGAGCCCCTTGCCGGCCGCCAGCGGCCGGAACTCCTGCGCCAGCTGCGCCAGCATCTCGTCGAGCAGGACCTGCTGCAGCCGCGGCTGGATGGCGCCGGCATCGAGGCGCGAGATCTCCAGCAGTTCCTCGACCAGCTTCGACAGCGAATCGACCGCCGCCGACAGGCTCTTCGCCAGCGGCTCGACCGGACCCTCGGCGCGCTTCTTCAGCAGCGAGCAGTAGATGCCGATCGCCTGCAGCGGCTGGCGCAGGTCGTGACTGGCGGCGGCGAAGAACTTGGTCTTCGACCGCGTCGCCTCCTCGGCGGCGCGGCGCGCCTCGTCGGCGACGCGCTTCTCGCTGAGCAGCTGGCCGACCAGCACCTCGTTCTCGCAGTTGTTGCGCGCCGACTCGAACACCGCGACGCCGAAGTTGCGGCCGAAGAACATCGTGAAGGCGAACATCGCCAGCATCACCACCGCCGCCGTGACATGGGCCGGGTCCTGCTGCGCCGCCAGGCGCAGCACCAGCGGCAGCAGCGCCGCCGGCAGGAAGGCATACAGCGCCGGCTGATAGGTCGCGTACAGCGTCAGCGAGCCGAAGGCGACCCCGAGGACCACCGTCACCAGCACCAGCAGCTTCAGCGGCTCGCCGGGCACGAAGAACAGCACCGACGCCGCGCCCCAGAGCACGCCGGCCGCCGCCGCCTGCGCCACCCAGCGCCGGGTCCAGGTGTGGACGCTGTCGACGTCGACGCGGGTGCGGCGGAACCGCTGCGTCAGACGCAGGCGGATCGCCGTTTCCGCCAGCATCGCGGCGAGCCAGCCGCCGAGCAGCAGCCGGTCGGCCGCGTTCCAGTAGACGGCGACGATCGCGGCCACCCCGACCAGGCTGCCCAGCACCGATCGCGGCACCTGCTGATGGACGGTGGCGATGACGCCGGCAACGATGCGGTCGCGCCGCTGCGCCAGGCTGTCGTCGCGGGAGCCGTACCGGTCGTTCGGGCTGGACATGCGGCCGATGATAGGCAAGCCGCCCGATCCTGTCGCCGCCGCCTGACGACGGCGCGCAACAGCCGACTTCAGTGGCGAACGGCCGCTGGCCGCGGAAGCGCGCGCCTCAGCCCCAGCGCCGGCATCAAGCGACGCCGCGCAACCGCGGGTGACCGCTGAAGGCGAGTTCGATGCGGCCCCCCTGCGCGCGCAGCCTTGCCGGCGCGCCGACCGGCAGCGTCAGCTTGCGCGGGACATGGCCGAACGGCAGCCCGGTCAGCACCGGCACGTCGAGGCGCCGGCGCAGGAAGGCGATCACGGCGGCAAGATCGAAGCCGCTGTCGGCCGGCTGAACCGGCATCGGTGCAAAGGCGCCGAGCACGACGGCGCGGCAGCGCGCCAGCGCGCCCGCGTGCAGCAGCTGGATCAGCATCCGCTCGACCCGGTAGGCGGCTTCGTTCACGTCCTCCAGGAACAGGATGCCGCCGCGCACCCGCGGCAGGTAAGGCGTCCCCGCCAGGGCCGCCAGCAACGCCAGGTTGCCGCCCCACAGCGTGCCCCGCACATCGCAGTCCGGCCCGTCGCCGTCAAACGCGACCCGGTGCTCCGCTTCGGACAGGGCGGCGAAGAAGTGTTCGACCGTGAACGGGTCCGGCTCCGCGGCGGCGAAGTCGCTAGCCGACGGCCCCTGGAAGCTGATGCCGCCGGCGCGCGCCAGGCAGGCGAGGTTGAAGGCGGTGAAGTCGCTCAGGCCGACGATGATGCGGCCGGCAGAGGCGATCGCCGCGAAGTCGATCCGGTCGAGCAGCCGCGTCAGCCCGTAGCCGCCGCGCGCCGACAGCACGACATCGATGCCGCGGTCGGTGGCGAAGCGCTGCAGGTCCTGCAGGCGCAGATCGTCCGGACCGGCGAAGCGCGTGTCGCGGGCGAAGCAGCTTTCGCCGGCCTGCACCTGCCAGCCGCGGGCGGCGAAGAACTGCGCCGCGCGGTCGACGACGCCGTCGGGCACCGCCCCCGACGGCGCCACCAGCCCGATGACCGGTGGTCTACTCCGGCGCGCCATCGCCACCGTCCGGGTCGGCGACCAGGCCAGCGCGGCGCAACTGGCGCCGCTCGGCGAAGAACTCCGACAGCAGCCTGGCGCACCGCTCGGCGAGCACGCCGCCGTTGACGACCGTGTGGTGGTTCAGCCGCGCCTCGGCAAACAGATCGACGACGCTGCCGCAGGCGCCGGTCTTCGGATCGCGGGTGCCGTAGACCAGGCGGGCGATGCGCGCGTGCTGGATCGCGCCGGCGCACATCGCGCACGGCTCCAGCGTCACGTACAACGTGCAGTCGGCGAGGCGGTAGTTGCCGAGGAGCGCCGCGGCGGCGCGCAGCGCCTGGATCTCGGCGTGCGCGGTCGGATCGTGATTGGCGATCGGCTGGTTGAAACCGGTCGCCAGCACCTGGCCCATGCGCACCAGCACGGCGCCGACCGGCACCTCGCCGACCGCCCAGGCGTTGTGCGCCTGGTCGAGCGCCAGCGCCATGAAGGTCGCGTCGGGATCGGCCGCCGGCATCTCGGTTTCGGTGACCTCGATCGCCGCCGCAGCCTTCGCCAGCCAGGCCTGTTTGCGCGCCCGCCGCTCGTCCTCGTGCGCCGCGCGCGCGCCGGCCACCGCCGCCCGCAACCGCGGCGCGTCCAGCTCTTCCGCCGCTTCGCGCAGCCAGCCCGGCAGGTCGGCGCGCCGATAGTCGGCGCCGCGGTCGCTGCGGGTCACGAAGCCGAGATCGACCAGCCAGCGGCGCAGCTCGGCATGGTCGGTGGCGAGCATGGCGCCGGTGGTGGCGAGGAACTCGCGCAGCCGCTCGGAGGCCTCGCGTTCGCCGATGCCGCCGTCGGCCGGCAGGTGCAGCGCCGCCGAGGCGAGCAGCAGTTCGAGATCGCCGCGCGCAGACGACAGCAGCGTGCCGACCGCCAGACCCTGCCGCCGGCTGAGTTCCGCCAGGCGGCGCAGCCAGGTGTCGGCTGAGATCGCCTGCGAAGGGTGCATGTCGATGGGCGTCGGACGCGATGACGCGGCGGAGCTTATCGCCGCGCCGGCGCCGCCCGGACGCGCCGGTTCCATCGCCCGCGCATCAGAACGACCATCCGACGCCGATGTGGAAGGTGACCGGCGACAGCGTCAGCGTGCCGAGACCGGCGCCGTCCTGCCTCAGTTCGTTGCGCGGGAAGCTGGCGCTGAGGCCGCCGGTCAGCAGCAGCGATTCGGTCACCGCGAAGGTCGCACCCGCCTGCACCGCCGGACTGACGCTGCTCGACTCCAGCGAATAGCCGGGCAGGTTCTGCTCGGTGAGCCGGGTGTAGGTCACGCCAACGCCCGCGAACAGGTGCAGGCCGCGCCAGGCAGGCAGGTGGTACTGCGCCGCCAGCGTGATCGGCACCTGCTCGAAGGTTCCGATCGTCGAACCGCCATAGTCGAGCGTGTGCTTCGAGCGCGAGGCAGTCAGGTCGAGCGCGATGTCCTCGGTCAGGAAACGCCGGTAGCCGATCACCGGCGCCGACGCGTTGTCCGACCGCACGGTATCGATGCCGCCGGCATCGCTGTTGACGTAGGCGGCGGCGGCATAGATCAGGTTGCGGCGAAACCCCGGCGCGCCGGCCGCGCCGATGCCGTGCGCCGCTGCCGCCGGCGGCGAGGCACCCTCGCCGTTCGGCAGCGAAATGCGGGCAAAGAAGAACAGCACGTCCGTCGTCGGTATCCAGGTGCCGTAGACGGTGAAGCGGTCGGTGCCGACGCTGGCCAGCGGCAGGATGGCGGGAAACGGGAAGTACTTCGAGTCGGCCCGCATCGAGACGAACGCCGTGTAGCCGAGGCCGCCCTTCAGGCCCGCGAACAGCGGCCAGCGCGCGATCCATCCGTAGCCGGCCACGGGCTGGAAGTCGTAGTGCGAGTCGCTGAAGGCCATCGCATAGACGAGGCGCTCGTTGTCGCGCCCGTCGATCCAGGTGCGCGCGATGCCACCGCCCCACGGATAGTGGTTCTGGTCGTCGCGGTTCGGATACTTGTACGCGGGGTGGAACGTGTACAGCGGCAGCATCAGGTCGGTGTGACCGTCGCGGAAGATCCGCTTCGATCCGTCCCAGGCATCGGCGAACCAGCCTTTCCAGCCATCGTGGCGTTCGGCCTTCGGAACGACGCCGACCGAGGTCGTCTCGTTGAATGCCCGCCAGAACCGCTCGCTCGCCGAACCCTCCGTCGTCTGCGCCATGGCCTGCGCGGCCAGCATCCAGCCGGCACAGGCGGCGATGCGGAGACTCGCGGCGATCGGAGCGGAAAGGCGGCGAGTCGCCGGCGATGCGAAAGCGCGAAGTCCAGTCATGGGGAGCGTGCGGCGACGCCTCGAGACCGAGGCGGCGGCGGAACATAGCACGCGTCGCCGCTGCGACCGCCCTTCCGGTCCGGTGCGCAATCGCCCGTGCCGCGAGACCCTGCCGCCGCGCCTGGGCAGGACCAACACCCACAACGGTGACCGCACCGCGGTCGCGGCAGGCGGCAAGCCGCCCCGACTTCGGCCGTGCGCCTGCCGTCAATGACATTGCCCGCGCCGTTCGAGTGCAACCGCGCCGACGGCTCCACGGAAACGTCCGCAACACAAGCGCGTGCGCAACTGAAACGGCACGGATACATCGCGTCCATAGGATTCCCTCCGCACCTGGTGCACTTCGATCAACCCACCCTTGGAGGATTCAGTCATGGATGCAGTCGTGGAGAAGGCCGTGGACAACGGCGTGAATGTTGCGGCGCTGCTCGGCGCCCGCGAAGCGGTGAGCAAGGACCCGGCGTTCGGGCAGTTCACCTGGCGCGCGTCGTCGCGCTGGCTGTACGGCACCCACAGCCGCGCCACCGTCGACGGCTTTTACGGTTTCGGCGAGGAGCGGCGCCACAAGTCCGAGTTCACCTTCGACATCGATCACCCCGAGGCTTTCGCGGCCGCCGACGACGGCGCGACCCCGGTCGAAGTGGTGCTGTCGGCGCTTGCCGGCTGCCTGACCGCGGGCGTGGCGGCCGTTGCCCAGCAGCGCGGCATCCAGCTGCGCTCGGTGACGGCGAAACTCGAAGGCAAGCTGGACCTGCGCGGCATCCTCGGCGCCGACAGCGAGGTGCGCAACGGCTTCAGCGACGTGCAGGTGCGCTTCGACATCGACGCCGACGCGACGCGCGAACAGGTCGAGGCGCTGGTCGCCCAGTCGCAGAAGCGCTCGGCGGTGTTCGACATCATCACCAATCCGACCAACGTCTCCGTCTCGGTTGCCTGAGCGCGCGAGCCACGGGCCGGATCCCATGCGCACGACCGTCGTCATCGTCGGTGCCGGCCACGCCGGCCTGGCGATGAGCCATTGCCTCGCCGAGCGCTCGATCGACCATGTGGTCCTCGAGCGCGGCGAGGTGGCGAACTCGTGGCGGACCGAGCGCTGGGATTCGTTGCGGCTGCTGACGCCGAACTGGCAGAGCCGGCTGCCTGGCTTCGGCTACGCCGGCGGCGACCCGGACGGCTACCGGACGATGCCGGAGACGGTCGCCTTCATCGGGCGCTACGCGCGGCTGGTCGCCGCGCCGGTGCGCACGCACACGCGCGTGACCTCGGTGCGCCGCAGCGGCGGCGGCTACCGGGTGGCCACCGACCAGGGCGAATGGCGCTGCCGCGCGGTCGTGCTGGCCAGCGGCGCCTGCAACCTGGCCAGCGTTCCGGCACTGGCCGCCGGCGTGCCGCGCGCGGTGACGATGCTGACGCCACTGCAGTACCGCCGTCCCGAGCAACTGCCCGACGGCGGCGTGCTGGTCGTCGGCGCCTCGGCCAGCGGCGTGCAGCTCGCCGACGAAATCCAGCGCTCCGGCCGCCCGGTCACGCTGGCGGTCGGCGAGCACGTCCGCGTGCCGCGCGTCTACCGCGGCCGCGACATCCAGTGGTGGATGGACGCCGCCGGCGTGCTCGACCAGCGCTACGACGAGATCGACGACCACGACCGCGCCCGCGGCGTGCCGTCGCTGCAGCTGGCCGGTTATCCCGACCGGCGGACGATCGACCTGAACGCGCTGACGGCAATCGGCGTCCGGCTCGCCGGCCGACTGGCCGGCCTGCGCGACGGAGTGCTGCTCTTCTCAGGGTCGCTGAGGAACCAGGCCGCGCTGGCCGACCTGAAGATGAACCGGCTGCTGGGACTGATCGACGACTGGGCCGCGCGCACCGGCGTGGCCGCCGAGGTCGAAGCGCCGCAGCGCTTCGAGCCGACCCGCATCGAGCCGTCGCCGCCGCTGTCGCTCGACCTGGCGCGCGGCGGCATCGGCACCATCGTCTGGGCCACCGGCTACCGGCCCGATCACTCGTGGCTCGAGGTGCCGGTGTTCGACGGCAAGGGCCGCATCCGCCACAAAGGCGGTGTCGTCGACGCGCCCGGCCTGTACCTGCTGGGCGAACCATTCCTGCGCCGGCGCAAGTCGTCGCTGATCGACGGCGCCGGCGACGATGCGCGGGAGTTGAGCTCGCACCTGGCCGCGTACCTCGATCGCACCGCGATTTCGCGAGTGCCCGCCGTCCAACATCGGTCGAGGCCGGTTCGCCCGCCGGCGAGCAGTCAGTCGCCCGCCCTCGTTCCACGAAGCGATTCCGCGATCGCCGTCAGGGCATCGGCCAGTCTTCGCGCCGTCGCCGGCGGCGGCAGCGGCAGCCGGAGGCTGCGGGCGCCGGTCGCGGGATCGCGATCGAGCCAGGGATGCGACGTCGACTGGGAGTCGCCGGCCGCGCTCAGCGCCGAGACCAGCTGCGCGCCGGCCTGAAGCAGCACGGCCCAGGCATCGAAGCTCGCTTCCGACGCCGCTGGCGCGGCAGCCTCGGGTGTCGAAGCGCCGGTTGCCGGTTCGACGTCGCCAGCCACGGCAGACTCGTCAGCATTGGCCGCTTCTGCCGGCGACTCCGCCGGCGCGCCGGCGACGCTCGCTGCTTCTTCCGCCGGCGCCATCGCTTCGCCCTCGCCCATGCGGCCGGTCACGTTCTCGACATCCTTCATGAAACGACTCAGGCGCGAGCCACCGAGCGAGATCTCGTTTTCGCCGCCATCGAGGATGCCCGCCGACAGCGACCGCTTGAAGGCGAGCACCGACAGCATGCCTTCCTCGATGGTGCCCTTGGCGACGAAATTGACGATCTGCACCGGACGCTTCTGGCCCATGCGGTGAATGCGCCCGATGCGCTGCTCCAGCAGCGCCGGGTTCCACGGCAGATCCATGTTCACCAGCGTCGAGGCGTGCTGCAGGTTCAGTCCTGCTGCGCCGGCGTCGGTGGACAGGAACACGCGGCAGGCCGGATCGGTACGAAAGCGTTCGACCATCGCCGGGCGCTTCTCCGAGGGCACGCCGCCATGGAAACTGACGTAGCCGATGCCGCGGTCTTCGAGCCGGCGGATGACGACGTCGTGGGTCCGCGTCCACTGGCTGAACACCACCGCCTTGGCATCGGGTTGCACGAAGATGCCGTCGAGCAGCGCCGCCAGTTCGTCGGCCTTGACGCCGTGGTCGGTCTCCTGGTCCAGCAGATAGGTGCTGTTGCAGGACATGCGCATGTTCTGCAGGGCGCAGGTCAAGCGCCGTTGGTCAGTGTCCGACAGAAACTTCGTCCGCCGCCAGCGATTCACGATTCGCGCCACGATGTCGGCATTCTCCTGGTGATGCAGCATCTGCATCTCGGTCATCGGCACCAGCAGGTTCTGGTCGGTTCGGCTCGGCAGCTGTGTCAGCACTTCGGACCGGCGCCGGCGGATCAGGATCGGTGCCAGCGTCTGGCCGATCTTCTCCAGCCCCGTGTAGCCGGTGACGCGGCCGAATTCATCCTTGACCTGGTGCTCGTGCAGCAGCTTCCAGGTAGGCCCCAGCCGGTGCTGGTCGACGAACTGCACGATCGAGATCAGCTCCTCGAGCTTGTTCTCCAGCGGAGTGCCGGTGAGCACCAGCGCGTATGGACTGTCGATGCGCTTCAGCGCTCGCGCGACGATCGTGTTCCAGTTCTTGATCCGCTGCGCCTCGTCGACGATCACCAGTTCCGGAGCCCACTCGGCGATCAGGTCGAGATCGGGCTTCAGCTTCTCGTAGTTGGTGATCTTGCAGAAATCGTCGGCGGTGAAATCCTTCTGCCGCTGCGCCTGGCCGCCGGCCATGACCCGCGCTGCACGGCCGGAGAAGCGGCTGATCTCGCTTTGCCACTGGTACTTGAGCGAGGTCGGGCACACCACCAGCACGCGCGAGACGCCGAAGTGCCGCGCCAGGACTTCCGTCGCCGCGATGGCCTGGATGGTCTTGCCGAGACCCATCTCGTCGCCGATCAGGGCGCGGCCGGCGCGCACCGCGAAGAGCGCACCTTCGGCCTGGTACGGATACAGCGGCACCTTGAGCAGACGCAGCAGCTTCCTGTCGGCGGCGCCTTGCGGGAACAGGCTGTCGAGCGCTCCGACCCGTCGCGCCGCATCGCGCCGGCCGGCGATGAAGTCGCGCGCATCGTCGTAGGCGCGCAGTTCGTGGCCGCTCTTGGCCGCCGTCGCGAGGAAGCGCTCAAGCTCGCCGAAGCGCTCTTCCGGCAGGACGCCGCCGCGTGACATGTCGAAGATGCTCGAAGCCGCGTTCATGAGATCCGGTGGGCAGTCCGTTCCGGCGCGGAAGTACACCGCGCGCGTGCCATCGTTGCGCAGGTAGATCTCGGAAAACGGCGGACGCCATCCCCGCGCAAAGGCGGCCTTCGCCCCGCGCTTCTTCTCGAGCCGGGCGAGAACGAACTCGATGTGCTTGCAGGTACCCAGTTCGTTGGTGGCGTAATCCGGGCAGGAGCAGTAGTTGTCGCCGGCCGCGAGGCCGCGTATCGCCACGCGGTAGCTGGTTTTCGATTGCGGGTTGCCGACGCAAAATTCCCAAAAAGAACGGCCGCTCGCGCCGCGGCGCGTGTCAATGACTTTGAGACACCGAGTGGC
>CAYLZU010000062.1:12655-13223 GCA_964388005.1 uncultured Burkholderiaceae bacterium | reverse complement strand
CGGCAGCGGCGGCATGCAGCTGCCGGTGCCGATGATGAACGTGATCAACGGCGGGGCCCACGCCAACAACACGCTCGACATGCAGGAGTTCATGATCCTGCCGGTGGGCGCGCCGAGCTTCGCCGAGGGGGTGCGCTACGGCGCCGAGGTCTTCCAGGCGCTGAAGAGACTCATCCACGACCAGGGCATGAGCACCGCGGTCGGCGACGAAGGCGGCTTCGCGCCGAACGTCAAGAACCACGAGGCGGCGATCCAGCTCATCCTGCAGGCGATCGACAAGGCCGGCTATGAGGCCGGAACGCAGGTGGCGATCGGGCTGGACTGCGCCGCCAGCGAGTTCTTCAAGGACGGCAGGTACCACCTCACCGGCGAGGGCCTGACGCTCGATGCCAAGGGGCTCACGGATCTGCTCGCCGCCTGGTGCGACAAGTACCCGATCATCTCGATCGAGGACGGCATGGCCGAGGGCGACTGGGACGGCTGGGCCCATCTGACGAAGACACTGGGCCGCAAGGTGCAGGTGGTCGGCGACGACATCTTCGTCACCAACACGCGCATCTTCCGCGAG
>CAYLZU010000062.1:0-12645 GCA_964388005.1 uncultured Burkholderiaceae bacterium | reverse complement strand
CAACTCGATCCTGATCAAGATCAACCAGATCGGCACGCTGACCGAAACCTTCGCCGCTATCGAGATGGCCAAGCGCGCCGGCTACACGGCGGTGATCAGCCACCGCTCCGGCGAGACCGAGGACAGCACGATCGCCGACATCGCCGTGGGCACCAACGTCGGCCAGATCAAGACCGGCTCGATGAGCCGCTCCGATCGCATCGCCAAGTACAACCAGCTGCTGCGGATCGAGGAAGACCTCGGCGACGTCGCCAGCTACCCCGGCCGGGCGGCCTTCTACAGCATCCGCTAGCGCCGATGCGCTGGGCCGCCATCGCCGTCGCTGCACTGCTCGTCGCGGTGCAGTGGCCGCTGTGGTTCGGCAAGGGCGGCTGGCTGCGGGTGTGGGACCTTCAGCGGTCGATCGTCGTGCAGCAGGAGGCCAACGCGCAGCTTGCCGCACGCAACGCCGTGCTCGCCGCCGAGGTGCGCAGCCTGAAGGAAGGCAAGGAGGCGATCGAGGAACGCGCCCGCCACGAGCTGCACATGACCCGCGGCGACGAGATCCTGTTCCAGGTCGTGCAGCCGAGCGCGGATCGCGCCGTCAGGGCGCCGGCCGACGACTCCGCGCCGCGGGTCGCCGCGCCGCGCTAGCGGCGGTGCCGCCGCCCGCGCCGCGCGCCGGCACGACATCCGCGGACAACGATGAACCTGTACGCCCAGCTGCGCGCCCGTGAAGCCGACGGCAGGCCGCTGCGCGTCGGCCTGATCGGCGCCGGCAAGTTCGGCTCGATGTACCTGTCGCAGGAGCGGCGCACGCCGGGCGTGCGTCTTGCCGCGATCGCCGACCTCGACCCGGCGCGCGCCCGCGCGGCGCTGGCCAACGTCGGCTGGAGCGACGTCGAGATCGGCGCGGTGGCGTTCACCGACGAAGCGGCGCGGCTCATCGCCCGCTGCGATGTCGAGATCGTGATCGACGCCACCGGTTCACCGGCGGCCGGCATCGCCCACGTGCTGGCCTGCTGCGAGCACGGCAAGCACGTCGTGATGGTCAACGTCGAGGCCGACGCGCTCGCCGGGCCGCTGCTGGCGAAACGCGCGCGCGAGGCCGGCATCGTCTACTCGGCGGCCTACGGCGACCAGCCGGCGCTGATCTGCGAGCTGGTCGACTGGGCGCGCGCCTGCGGCTTCGAGGTGGTCGCCGCAGGCAAGGGCACCAAGTACCTGCCCCATTATCACGCCTCCACGCCCGAGACGGTCTGGGGCCACTACGGCATGACGCCGGAGGACGCGCGGCTGGGGGGACTGAACGCGCAGATGTTCAATTCGTTCCTCGACGGCACCAAGAGCGCGATCGAGATGTGCGCGGTGGCCAATGCGACCGGGCTCGCCGCGCCGTCGGGGTTGAGCTTTCCGCCCTGCGGTGTCGACGACCTGCCGCGCGTGCTGCGGCCGCGCGGCGAGGGCGGAGTGTTGAGCCATCGTGGCCAGGTCGAGGTGATCTCGAGCCTTGAGCGCGACGGCCGGCCGGTCGCTCGCGATCTGCGTTGGGGCGTCTACGTCGTCTTCGCCGGCGGCAGCGCTTACGTCGAGCGCTGCTTCCGCGAGTACGGGCTGGTGACCGATCCCGCCGGAAAGTACTCGGCGCTGTACAAGCCGTACCACCTGATCGGCCTCGAACTCGGCATCTCGGTGGCCAGCGTCGGCCTGCGCCGCGAGCCGACCGGCGCGCCGGTGGCGTTCAATGCCGACGTGGTCGCGACCGCCAAGCGCGACCTGCGGGCCGGCGAACTGCTCGACGGCGAAGGCGGCTTCACCGTCTACGGCAAGCTGCTGCCGGTGGCTGAGTCGCTGCAACTCGGTGGCCTGCCGCTCGGGCTGGCGCACAAGGTGAAGCTGAAGCAGCCGGTCGCGGCGGGTGAGCCGGTGCGCTGGAGCGATGTCGAGGTGGACGAGACGCAGCTCGCGGTGCGCATCCGGCGCGAGATGGAGCGCACGCTGCGCTGAGCCTTGCGGCGCCGAGGAGGGGTCTGGCGCCGCGCCCGCCTTTGCTCGGGCAAGGGATCCAGGACCAGCTCGCGCTGGACCGCCGCTGCGAGCCTTGGCGCAGCCCGGCGGGCGGCGGGGGGTGGCCAGGGTTGCGGCGCAGCGCCGACGCGCCATCCAATGGCATTGCGCCTGGCCGATCGGGCTCCTAAAGTCTGCCGCGCACATCCGCCGGCCAACGTGCAACCGACAGGAGCGCGCCCATGTCCACGCAAGCCCCCCGATCCGTCGCCGAAATCGTCGCCCGCTTCCTGGTGGCGCGCGGCGTCGATCGCATCTTCGGTCTCCAGGGCGGGCACATCCAGCCGATCTGGGACCAGCTGGCGCAGCTCGGCGTGCGCATCGTCGACGTGCGCGACGAAGGCGCGGCCGTGCACATGGCGCATGCGCACGCGGCGCTGTCGGGCCAGGTCGGGGTGGCGATGGCCACCGCCGGCCCCGGTGTCACCAACTGCGTCACGGCGATGGCCAACGCCCATCTCGAGCGGGTGCCGGTGCTGCTGATCGGCGGCTGCCCGCCGCGGCCGCAGGACGACCTGGGCCCGCTGCAGGGCATCGACCATGTGTCGATCCTGGCGCCGGTGACGCGGCTGTCGCGCACCCTGCGGGTGGCCGAGCAGATCGCCCGCGATCTCGACAAGGCGTGGGCGATGGCCGACGGCGACGGCAATCCGCCCGGGCCGGTGTATATCGAGATTCCCACCGACGTGCTGCGCGAGATGGTGCCGCCGGCCTGCGTGCTCGACGAGCACCTGCGGCCGAAGCCGCGCCGGCGCCTGCTGCCCGATCCCGCCGACGTGGGCCGTGCCGCCGAATGTCTGCGCGCGGCGCGGCGGCCGCTCGTCGTGACCGGGCGTGGCGCCCGCGGCTGCGGCGCGCCGCTGCTGCGGCTGCTCGATGCCAGCGGCGCGGTCTATCTCGACACCCAGGAAAGCCGCGGCCTCGTCGAGCCGTCGCATCCGGCCGTGGTCGGCGCCGTTCGCGCCCGCGCCATGCAGGAGGCCGATCTCGTCGTCGTCGTCGGGCGCAAGCTCGACTACCAGATGGCCTACGGCTCGCCGGCGGTGTTCGCGCGGGCGAAGTTCCTGCGCATCGCCGATCATGCCGACGAGCTGCGCGACAACCGCCGCGGCGAGGTGGAACTGCTCTCCGACGCGGCGCTTGCGATCGAGGCGCTGGCCGAAGCCGTCGGCCGCCCGTCGCCGGCGCTGGATCTCGCGTGGACGCAGGCGCTGCGCGCCGAGCATCTGAGGCGCGCGACGCGCCATGCCGAGATGCTGGAGCAGGTGGCGCCGGGACGCGACGGCCACATGCACCCGAACCGCATCTTCGGCGCCCTGCGCAAGGTGCTGCGGCCCGATGCGATCACCATCGCCGACGGCGGCGACCTGTTGAGCTTCGCCCGCATGGGCCTGGAAACGCGCCACTATCTCGACGCCGGCGCCTTCGGCTGCCTCGGCGTCGGCACGCCCTACGGGGTGGCGGCAGCGCTGCTGCACCCCGGCCGGCAGGTGGTGACGGTGACCGGCGACGGCGCCTTCGGCATCAACGCGATGGAGATCGACAGCGCCAAGCGGCATGGCGCGCGGCTGGTGGTCATCGTCGCCAACAACGCCGCCTGGAACATCGAGCGGCTCGACCAGGAGCTGAACTATGGCGGCCGCGTCGTCGGCACGACGCTCGCCTGGAGCGACTATGCGGCGATGGCGCGCGCCTTCGGCCTGCACGGCGAGCGAGTCACCGATCCGGCGCGGCTGGCCGGTGCGATCGAGGAGGCGTTCACCAGGGCGCCGGCGCTGATCGACGTCGTGGTGACGCAGGATGCGTTGAGCTCCGACGCCGGCAAGGGCCTCGGCTGGGTGCCGGACCGGCAGGCGCTGACCGCGTGGGACGACGCCGAGCGGGTGCGGCGCGGCTGAGCGGGCGGCGATGAGCAGGCTGCTGACCCTGTCCGAGTGGGTTGCGACGCATGCGCGGCTGCAGCCGTCGAAGATCGGCGCCCGCGACTCGAAGCGCGCCCTGACCTACGCCACCTGGAACGAGCGCGCCAGCCGGCTCGCCAATGCCCTGCTCGGCCTTGGGCTGGCCAAGGGCGACCGGGTGGCGCTGCTCGCCTACAACGCCGTCGAGTGGCTGGAGATCTATGTCGCGCTCGCCCGCGCCGGACTGGTCGCGGTGCCGATCAACTTCCGCCTCGTCGGACCCGAGGTCGCCTACATCGTCGAGAACTGCGAGGCTCGGGCCTTCATCGTGCAGGAGGACCTGCGGGAGGTGGTCGAGGGCATCCGGCCGCGACTGCCGGTCGACGCCGGCGGCTACGTGCTGTTCGGCGCCGCGCCGCCGCCGGGCTGGCGCGGCTACGAGGCGCTGATCGCCGCCGCCTCGGCGGCGCCGCCGGAGGTCGAGGTGCGGCCCGAGGACCTGTTCGCGCTGATGTACACCTCGGGCACCACCGGCAGGCCGAAGGGGGCGATGCGCAGCCACGAGGGCAATGCGCTGATCGCCTTCGCCACCGCGCTCGAGTTCGGGCTGGGACGCGAGGACACCGGCCTTCTCGTGATGCCGATGTGCCATGCCAACTCGCTGTACTTCAGCGTCACCTTCACGATGCTCGGCGCGACCTGCGTCGTCGACGACCGCAGGAGCTTCGATCCCGAGGCGCTGCTGGCCACCCTGGCGCGGCAGAGAATCACCTTCACCTCGCTGGTGCCGACGCACTACATCATGATGCTCGGCCTGCCCGAAGCGGTGAAGGCGCGCCACGACCTCGCGGCGGTGGGCAAGCTGCTGATCTCGTCGGCGCCGGCGCGCGCGCAGACCAAGCGCGCGATCCTGGAGCTGTTTCCGAACAGCAGCCTGTTCGAACTGTACGGCTCGACCGAGGCCGGCTGGGTCTCGATCCTGCGGCCGGACGAGCAGCTCGACCGGCTCGGCACGGTCGGCCGCGAGTGGGCCGGCACCGGCCCGATCCGCCTCCTCGACGCCGACGGCAACGAGGTTCCCGACGGCGAGGTCGGCGAGCTGTACTCGCGGACCGCCTACGTCTTCGACGGCTACTGGAAGAACCCGGAGAAGACGGCGGCGGCCTTCCGCGGCGCCTGGTGCTCGGTCGGCGACATGGCGCGGCGCGATGCCGACGGCTACATCCACCTCGTCGACCGCAAGAGCAACATGATCATCAGCGGCGGCGAGAACGTCTATCCGTCCGAGGTCGAGGGCGTGCTCGCCGGCAACCCGAAGGTTCAGGAGGTGGCCGTCGTCGGCCTGCCCGATCCGAAGTGGGGCGAAACGGTGGCGGCAGTCGTGATCCTGCGCGACGGCGAGCAGGCGACCGAGGCCGAGCTGCTCGACTGGTGCCGCCAGCGGATGGCCGGCTACAAGCGGCCGCGGTCGATCGTGTTCATCGACGACGCCGAGATGCCGCGCACCGCCACCGGCAAGGTGCTGCACCGGATCCTGCGCGACCGCCTCGCCGAGGCCGATGGCCCGCTCGCGCGCCGGCTGCGTGGCGAGCGCAGCTGACGGGCAGCCGGCGACGCCGCGCGGAGCGGCACCACTGCGGTCGAGCCTTCAGGTCGGAGCGCGGGCAGGCCGTCGCCGCTCGCGGCGGCGAGCGCGGCAACGCTTTCGGTCGAGCCGGCCAGGTCGCTGGTCCGAGCGCTCAGACGCGGGGTCGCCGGCCGGCGGCGCGGACTTCGCCGGATGCGCCGATCGGTCCGCGGGCCACCGGCTCCTCGGCCGGTGGCGTGAAAGGTGTGGGCGCCGGTTCTCCGGCTGCTCGGGCGCAGGAGCGGCTCGCCCTCAATGCCGCTGCGCCTCCGCCGCCTGCGTGGCCC
Organism: uncultured Burkholderiaceae bacterium; assembly: GCA_964388005.1. Taxonomy (GTDB): domain Bacteria; phylum Pseudomonadota; class Gammaproteobacteria; order Burkholderiales; family Burkholderiaceae_F; genus JADJWR01. The sequence goes on along the minus strand of CAYLZU010000062.1, from coordinate 6,784 downwards.
CCGAGGCGAACAGCTGCGCGACGTCGACGGCATCGAACGCGTAGCGCGCATTGCAGAAGTCGCAGACGATCTCCACGTCGCCGCGCTCGGTGATGATCGAATCGACTTCCTCGCGGCCGAGCGCCAGCAGGATGCGGCCGCTGCGGCCGCGCGAGCAGGTGCATCGAAACCGCGGCTCGACCGGCGCGAAGTGGTCCAGCCGCTCCTCCCAGTACAGCCGGTGCGCGAGCGCCTCCGGCGCCAGCCGAAGCAGCTCGCCGCGGCTGACGGTGGCCGTCAGCGCGCCGACCCGCCGCCAGGCATCGGCATCGGCCATCGCCGCGGCGCCGCCCTCCTGCGGCAGCTTCTGCAGCAGCACGCCGGCGGCGGCCTGTTCGTCCGCGGCAAGCCACAGCCGCGACTCGACCTGCTCCGACTGCCGCAGGTAGTTCTCCAGCACCTGCGCGATCGTCTCGCCGGCCAGCGGCACCACGCCCTGATAGGGCTGCTGGCCGGGCAGGCGGCCGGCGGGGTCGAGCGTGATCGCGCATCGGGCGTCGCCATGCGGATTGAGCAGCGTCTGCAGCGTCGCCTCGGCATCGAATCTGGCGCCTTGGCGAAGCTTCGCGGTGGCGCGCAGCCGCATCTGCGGCTGCACCTCGACCACCAGCAGCCGCACCGGCCCGTTGCCCTGGATCTGCATGACGAGCGCGCCGTCGAACTTGATGTTCGCCGCCAGCAGCGCCGCGGCGGCGGTCGCTTCACCGAGCAGCCGCGCCACCGGCGCCGGATAGCCGTGGTTGGCGACCATGCGCTGCCAGCTCGCCTCCAGGCGGACGATCTCGCCGCGCACCGGCGCGTCGCGAAACAGGAACTTGAGCAGGGTATCGGCCACGCGTATCAGCCGATCCGCGTCAGGTGCGCCTTGTAGTGGGCGCCACGGACGGCGTAGCCGGCGGTGTTGGCGTGGTTGCGGGCGATGTCCTCGGCCGTCAGTTCGCGTATCACCTTGCCGGGGCTGCCGAGCACGAGCGAGTTGTCGGGGATCACCTTGCCCTCGGTAACCAGCGCCCCGGCGCCGATCAGGCAGTTGCGGCCGATCACGGCGTTGTTCAGGATCACCGCCTGGATGCCGATCAGGCTGCCGTCGCCGATGGTGCAGCCGTGCAGCATCGCCTGGTGGCCGACGGTGACGTTGCGGCCGACGGTGAGGGGGACGCCGGGGTCGGTGTGCAGCACGCAGCACTCCTGCACGTTGCTGCCGTCGCCGACGACGACCGGCTCGTTGTCGCCGCGCAGGGTGGCGAAGGGCCAGATGTTGACCTCGCGGCCGAGGACCACCAGACCGATCACGGTCGCCGACTCGAACACGAACGCCGACGGATCGATCTGCGGGACGCGGTCGGCCAGTCGATAGATCGCCATCGTGTTCTCCACCCGTTCTGCTTGCCGGCGGCGGCGGTCGGGCCGACCGCGCGCTCGTCCGGGCCGGTCGACGCGTCGCCACTAGAATCGCGGCCGATTCTATCGGGGGCCGAGGTGGAAGAACTGCGCGCCTGCGCCCTGGCGGCGCTGCGCGAACGCACCGTCGCCGGCCGACTGCGCCGGGTGGGTGAACTGCGCGGCCGCCGGCCGCCGTGCGCGGTCGATACGCGGCTCGAAGATCCCGGCGACGTGCCAGGAAGGCCGTCGCGACCTCGACTGGTCGCGCCGGAGGCGCTCTCGCAGCGTTCGGTCGGCACGCGCGAAGGGCGGGCGGCGCTGCTGCATGCGCTGGCGCACATCGAGTTCAATGCGATCGGGCTCGCCCTCGACCATGCGTGGCGTTTCGCCGCCCTGCCCGAGGCGTACTACCGCGACTGGATCGGCGTTGCGATCGAGGAAGCGGAGCATTTCGAACTGCTGCGCGCCAGGCTCGCCGATGCCGGCTTCGACTACGGCGACTTTCCCGCCCACGACGGCCTGTGGGAGATGGCGCGGCGGACCGCCGACGACGCGCTGGCGCGAATGGCCTTGGTTCCGCGGACGCTCGAGGCGCGCGGGCTGGATGCCTCGCCGGCGGTGCGGGCGAAGTTGGTGTCGGTCGGCGACCATGACAGTGCCCGGGTGATCGACAGGATCCTCGAGGACGAGATCGGCCATGTCGCCATCGGCAACCGCTGGTTTCGCCATCTCTGCGCGCAGAGCGGCGTCGATCCCGCCGCCGCCGCGCGCGACGCGGCGCGGCGCTGCAACGCGCCGCGCCCGCGCGGGCCCCTGAACGTGTCGGCGCGGCTTCGAGCGGGATTCACCCAGGGCGAACTCGACGAACTGCGGGGCGGCGGCTAGGAGGACGCCTCGGCCCGCCTGCGACCGCCCGCCGGCGGCAGGATCATCGACCCGCAGCGGCGGCCGGCGCTCCCGCCGGCCGCCAAGGTGAGGCGACGCATCTTGCGACCGTCGCGGCTCGCCTGACCGTTCGACGCGACCGCGTCGCTCATCCGCGCCCAGCCTGCCCGAAACCATGCTTCGCCGGGCCGTGCCCCGGCCCGTCGTCGCCCTGCCGCCGCAGCACCGACCGGTCGATCGCCGCCGTCTACGGCGGCTGACCTAGGACGTCCGGCCGAGCGCCGTGATCGTCCGGATGAAATACCCTTCTTGCGTGGTTGGCCTCGATTGCAGGTCGAGGCGGATGTCGGGAGGAGCAGCACGATGGGTGTGTTCGACGGCTTTCGCAATATGTTCAATATCCGTAAGGAGCGGCGGCGGCCGCCGAAGGGTCCGAAGCCGAAGATGGGCGCCCGCATCTACCTGCACGACGTGCGCATGGCGATCCAGCCGGGTCTGAGCGACGAACTGTGGGACTGGCTGCAGGAGCTCGGCTTTCGCGAGATCACCTACAGCCCCGACCGGCGCCGCTATCGCGACCTGCCGCGCTCGAAAGTCACCGAGTTGTACGACGCCCCGCGGGAGGAATGGCGGCCGATCCTGAAGGTGGCGATCCGCGAGTCGTCGAAGCGGCCCGCGGTGAACGCCAGCTCCCGCCCGGTGCGGGCGGCCTCCTCGTCCTGACCGGTTGCCGTCGGCGCCGAAGCGAAGGTCCCGACGCGGCGCCGCCGGTCAGCCGGCAGACTCGGCCCGCTTCGCCTCGCGCTCGCGCAGCACGCGCCGCTGCACCTTGCCGGTGGTCGTCATCGGCAGGGCGTCGAGAAACTCGATCTCCTTCGGGTACTCGTAAGGAGCGAGCCGGCCGCGCACGTGGCGCTGCAGTTCCTCGATCAGCGATTCGTCGCCGCGCCGGCCTTCGGCCAGCACCACGAACGCCTTGACCACCGCGCCGCGCTCGGCGTCGGGCTTCGGCACCACCGCGGCGTTGGCCACCGCCGGGTGGCCGAGCAGGCAGTTCTCGATCTCCCCCGGGCCGATGCGGTAGCCGGCCGACTTGAACATGTCGTCGGCGCGGCCGCGGTACCAGAGATAGCCGTTCTCGTCCTGCGCCGCCAGGTCGCCGGTGCGGCACCACGAGTCGTCCGGATCGCCGGTGTACTTGCGGGCGGTGGCGGCATCGTTGTCGAGATATCCGAGGAAGAACACCGGGTCGCGGTCGCCGTGGATGTCGCGCCGGTGCACCGCCACCTCGCCGGTCTCGCCCGGCGCGAGCACGTTGCCGTCGTCGTCGATCACGGCCACGCGATGGCCCGGGTAGGCCCGCCCCATCGAGCCGGGCCGCGCCGGCCACCGGCGGTGCGAGTTGCCGACGATGTAGTTCATCTCCGTCTGGCCGAACATTTCGTTGACGGTGACCTTCAGGTGTTCGCGGGTCCAGTCGAACACCGCCGTGCCGACCGACTCGCCGGCGCTCATCAGCGCCCGCAGCTTCAGCCGTCCCGGCCGCTGCCAGGCGGGCGAGCGCATCATCATCTTCAGGGCCGTCGGGAACAGGAACGAGTTGGTGACGCCGTAGCGGCGCACGACCTCGAGCGCGCGGTCGGGGTCGAAACGCCCGCGCAGGCCGACGATCGGAAAGCCGAAATACAGCGTCGGCAGCAGCGCGTCCATCAGGCCGCCGGTCCAGGCCCAGTCGGCCGGAGACCAGAAGACGTCGCCGGGACGCGGAAACCAGTTCTGCGAGGCGACGAAGCCGGTCAGGTTGCCGATCAGCGCCCGGTGCGGGATCAGCGCCCCCTTCGGCGGACCGGTGGTGCCGCTGGTGTAGATCAGCACCGCCGGATCGTCGGCGAGGGTCGGCGCCGGCGTGAACCGATCGGCAGCCGGCGCCAGGGTGGCGCTCCAGTCGAGCGCGCCTTCGATCGGGCCGTCGACGCAGATCAGGTGCGCCAGCGCCGGCGCCGCCTCGCGCAGGCCGGCCAGCGCCGCCGCCGAGGCGCCGTCGCAGATCGCCGCCTTCGCGGCGCTGTCCTTCAGGCGGAATGCGAGCGCCTCGGGCCCGAAGAGCACCGACAGCGGCATCGCCGTGGCCCCCATCTGGTAGACGGCCAGGTGGGCAACGGCGGTCTCGGCGCGTTGCGGCAGCACGATCGCAACCCGGTCGCCCCGCGCCACGCCGAGGGCGGCGAGCGCGTTGGCGAGACGATCGGCGTCGCGCATCAACGCCGCATAGGTGTAGGTCTCGCGGCGGCCGGACTCGTCCTCGGTGTACAGGGCGACGCGCGAGGTCTCCGCCGCCCAGCGGCGGCCGCAGACCTCGGCGATGTTGAAGCGAACGGGCACCTGCCAGCGGAAGCGGTCGTAGAGCTCGCGGTACTGGTCGCGGGGCATCGATGTCGGACTGATAGTCTCCGTGGCCGCCCGATCATCCCGCAGCCCCGTGCCGCCGGCAATCGCCATGAAGCCTTCGCGTTCCCGTTTCCTCGCCGTGCGCGGGTTGCGCTGCCACCTGCGCGAGTGGGCCCGGCCCGGAGCGCCGCTGCTGGTGCTGCTGCACGGCTGGATGGACGTGTCGACGTCGTTCCAGTTCGTCGTCGATGCCTTCGAGCACGATTGGCACGTCGTCGCGCCGGACTGGCGCGGCTTCGGCCTGAGCGACCCGGGTCCGGGCGACTGCTACTGGTTCCCCGACTACCTCGCCGATCTCGATGCGATCCTCGACGCGGTCTCGCCCGACGCGCCGGTCGACCTCGTCGGCCACAGCATGGGCGGCAACGTGGCGCTGCTGTACGCCGGCGCGCGGCCGTCGCGGGTGCGCTCGCTGGTCAATCTCGAAGGCTTCGGGCTGAAGGACAGCGCCGCGGCGCTGGCGCCGGCGCGCTACGCGCGCTGGCTCGAGCAGCTGAAGTCGCCGCCGACCGCGCGCCGCTACGCATCGGTGGCGGAAGTGGCCGAGCGGCTGCGGCAGAACAACCCGCGACTGGATCCCGAGCGCGCCGACTTCCTCGCCCGCCACTGGTCGCGAGCCACCGCCGATGGCGGCTTCGAGGTCGCCGGCGACCCGGCGCACAAGATCGTCAATCCGGTCCTGTACCGCTGGGCCGAGGTCGCGGCCTGCTGGGCGGCGATCGCCTGCCCGGTGCTGTGGGTCGAGGCGGACGACACCGACGCGCACCGCTGGGCCGGCACCGCCGAGGACATCGCCGCCCGGGTCGCGGTCCTGAAGTCGGTCGAGGTGGCGCGGGTCACTGAGGCCGGCCACATGCTGCACCACGACCAGCCGCGGGTGGTGGCGCGTCTGATCGAGCAGTTCGTGCTCAGGGCGGCGAGCGCCTCTCCGTAGAATCGCGCCCCGATGAAAACCGCCACCGAAGTCAACGCCGACCTGCACGCGCACTCGACGTTTTCCGACGGCACGCTGCCGCCGCGCGATCTGGTGCTGCGCGCCAGGGCGCAGGGCGTCGAGCTGTTCGCGCTCACCGATCACGACGAACTCGGCGGCCTCGACGAGGCGGCGGCATGCGCGCGCGAGGTCGGGCTGGGCTTCGTCGCCGGGGTCGAGATCTCGGTCACCTGGGCGGGACGAACCGTGCACGTCGTCGGTCTCGGCATCGACGCCGGCAACGCCAGCCTGCGCGACGGGCTTGCCGCGCTCCGCTCGGGGCGCGGTTCGCGTGCGATCGAGATGGGCGAGCAGCTGGCGCGCGCCGGCATCGACGGCGCGTACGACGGCGCCTTGAAGCACGTCGGCAACCCCGACCTGATCTCGCGCACCCACTTCGCGCGCTTCCTCGTCGAGCGCGGCCTGTGCCGCGACACCCGCGAGGTCTTCACGCGCTATCTGGTCGAGGGCAAGCCCGGCTACGTGCAGCATCGCTGGGCGAGCCTGTCGCAGGCGCTGGAGTGGATCCACGGCGCCGGCGGCGTGGCGGTGCTCGCCCACCCGGGCCGATACCGCGTGACCGCGACCGAACTGTGGGCGCTGCTGGCCGAGTTCCGCGAGCGCGGCGGCGAGGCGATCGAGGTGGCGACCGGCAGCCACGGCGCCGCCGAGGTGCAGCGCTTCACCGAACTGGCGCTGGAGTTCGGTCTCGACGCTTCGCGCGGCAGCGACTTTCACGGCCCCGGCGAGTCGGTCGCCGAGCTCGGCCGCATCGACGTGCTGCCGTACCGGCTGACGCCGGTGTGGAACCGCTTCGCCTGATCAGGATGAAGCCAGCACACTCGCCGGCGCTCGGCTTTCCGCGGCCGGGCTTGCAGGCCCGGCCGGCTCGGCAGGCATTCGCCGGCGCGCAGGCGCCGGCTCATGTCCAGCCTCGCCCCCCGAGGGGCGTTCAGTGGCTTCGGGCGGCCGGGCGCATGAAGAGACCCCCACGCTCGCTGGCGCTCGCTGCCCCCCGAGGGGGCGCTCAGTGGCTTCGGGCGGCCGGGCGCATGA
>CAYLZU010000061.1:0-13235 GCA_964388005.1 uncultured Burkholderiaceae bacterium | reverse complement strand
AAGCAGTTGCGCTTGCCTGTTCCCGCCTCGCCCCAAGCGCTCACTGCGGAATGCGCAGCGCGGAGGCCAACGTACAAGCGCTGGCGGCCGTCGCGACGGCTCGCGGCGCGTCGAATCGCCGCGCCGACGGAAGCGGCTACAGTCCGGCCGCCATGCCTGCCGTCGCTCGCGGAGCCAGTGCCACGCCGTCACTCTGGCTGCGGCTGTTCCTGCCGTTCGCGGCCGGCTATCTGCTGTCGTATCTGTTCCGCACCTCGAACGCGGTCATCGGCCCGGTGCTGGCGGCGGAACTGTCGCTGCCCGACCACTCGCTCGGGCTGCTGACCAGCACCTACTTCGTCACCTTCGGCGCGGCGCAGATCCCGCTCGGCATGCTGCTCGACCGCTATGGGCCGCGGCGCGTCGAGTCGATCCTGCTGCTCTTCGCCGCCGCCGGCAGCGCGGTGTTCGCCGCCGCCGACGATCTCGCCGGGCTTGCGTGGGGCCGGGCGCTGATCGGGCTCGGCGTCTCCGCCTGCCTGATGGCGTCGTTCAAGGCCTTCAACCAGTGGTTCGCGGCGGAGAAACAGGCGTCGCTGATCGGCTGGATCCTGTCCGCCGGCGGGCTGGGGGCGGTGTTCGCGGCGCAGCCGCTGCAGGCGGCGATCGGGTTCGCCGGCTGGCGCGAAGTCATGTTCTGGCTGGCGGTGGTCACCGTGGCGGCGGCCGGCGTGATCTGGTTCGTCGTGCCCGAGAAAGGAGGGCAGGCGCCGGGCGCGGGGCTGGCCGAGCAGTGGGCCGGGGTCCGCCGGGTGATGACCAGCGCTCCGTTCTGGCGCTATGCGCCGATGGTGGCGCTCGCCATCGGCGGCTTCATGGCGGTGCAGGGGCTGTGGGTGTCGCGCTGGCTGGCCGAGGTGGAAGGTCTGGGGCCGCAGGCGATGGCGCGGCAGCTCACCGTGTTCAACGCCGCCTTTCTCGCCGGCTGCCTGGCCATGGGGTTCCTGATGACGCCGCTGGTCCGGCGCGGCATCGCCGAGGCGACGATCCTCAAGGTGGTCGCGGTGGCCTACCTGCTGGCCTTCGCCGCGATCAACGCCTCCGCCGGCCGCGGCCACGGCTGGCTGTGGGCGGCTCTGGCGCTCGCCTATCCGCTGTGCAATGTCGCCTTCGCGATCGTCTCGCGGGCGCTGCCGCTGGCGCTATCGGGCCGCGCCAACACGGCCCTAAACCTGGCCGGCTTCGTCGGCGCCTTCGGACTGCAGTGGGGCATGGGCGTTCTCGTCGACGCGCTGCGCGCCGTCGGCTGGAGCGGAGCCGATGCCTATCGCGCCACGTTCGCGGTGCTGCTCGTGCTGCAGCTGGCGGCGGTGGCGTGGATGTTCGTCGGCGGGCGGCGCGGCGACGCGCCGGCGGCATAGTTGCACGGGCAAGGGCCGAGCGGCATCGGCCCGCGGCGGCGGCCAGCTCCGCAGGTCAGCCGAGGCTGCTCGGTTTCAGCCGCATCCACCTGCGGCCTGGCGTCTTCTCCGCCACGAAGGTGTCCCGGGCGACGTTCAGACGGTAGGTCAGGAAGATCCGGTGGCGCGGATTCGACAGCCGTTCGGCGCGGAAGATGGCGGCGTTGGTGCCGTCGCAGCGCGCCGACCGCGCCAGCAGCCCGTTGAACTGCTGCTCGTGCAGGTAGCGGCCGACCTGGTGCGTGAACGCATAGCTCGCCCGATCGACCAGGCCGGGGCAGGGCGCTTCCTTGCCGCGCAGGTCGACGAGCAGCGCGTCGCAGCGCACATCGAACACGCGGCGGTCGGTGACGATCTCGCGGTCCTCGGCCTCGTAGCTGTCGCGGACGAAGCGGTACCAGTGCCAGGCGGTTTCCGCCACCGTGGTTTCGAGCTCGAGCGAGCCGTACCAGACGCCGTGCGTGACGCCGTCGGAGAAGCGCGTCGCCAGCCAGTGCGCGGAGTCGAATGACCAGCTGATCACCGACCCGTAGTCGAACGGCCGGCTGATCAGCGCCGCGGAGGTGGGGATCCGCTCGGCGCCCTCGGCGGCGATCGCCACCGCCCAGTCGGCCGGATCGGACGACAGGTCGTCGAACAGGTGCTGCGAGGCGCGGATGCCGGGGATGTTGCGGGCCAGGTCGCCGTGGAAGTCGGCGTTGGCGGCGAACAGATCGGGCGGCAGCACGCAGAACCTGTCTCGGAATTCGCGGCGGCCGTCGGGGATTCTGAGACCGGTCCTACTGCCCGCGCTGGAAGTCGAGGTAGCGACGCACCGCCAGCAGGCCTTCGAAGCCGTGCTCCAGCACGACGTCGATCGGCCGCGCCCCGAGCCGGCGGTTCGGCTGCGTCATCCAGCGGTAGGCGAGATCGCGGTCGTGCGGGAACAGCAGCCGCAGCGACTTGTGGATGCCGAGCAGATGGCCGGCGCGGTCGATGAGGTCGCGGCTGTCGGCAAGCGGCTCGCCGCCGCGGTAGCGGGCCAGCGTGCTGCGGCTGGCGGCGGACAGGCCGAGCACCTCGGCCTGCTCGGCGGCGGACAGCCGCCAGTGTTCGAGCAGCCGCGTGACCATCCGCGCCAGCCGGCCGCGCGCTTCGCGGCTGCTGGTCTCGGCAACGGCGCTGCGGCTGGCGGCGGCGGTGGAGCGTCTCATGGTCGATGGCGCAGGTGAATTCTTTGGTACGAATCATGTCCCAATGAAGGCGAGCGGTCAACCGCTGTCCGACTGGGCGACAGCGGCGACCGGGCCCGACACGCGGCCAGCCGGCAGCAACTGCTGGAACCGGCATGAACCGTCAGGCGCTGACGGTGATCCCGAATGTCCATCTGGAACGCCACCACGGCACGCACCGGCGAGCACAGGCGCTTGCCGGCAGCGCACTACGGCCGCGGCCGCGCTCACGCCGCCGATCCGCGCAGCGCCTGGTCGAGGTCCCAGAGGATGTCGTCGATCGACTCGATGCCGACCGACAGCCGGATCATGTCCGGCGAGACGCCGGCCTTCAGCTGGTCCTCTTCCGACAGCTGCCGGTGGGTCGTGGAGGCCGGGTGGATCACCAGCGACTTGGCGTCGCCGATGTTGGCCAGGTGCGAAAGGAACTGCACGCCGTCGATGAACTTCTCGCCGGCGGCCGCGCCGCCCTCGATGCCGAAGGTCATGACGCCGGCGGCGCCGGGCTCGCCGTCGACGGCGCGCAGGTACTTCCTCGCCAGCGGGTAGTACGGGCTCGACCGCAGGCCCGGCCAGTTGACCCACTTCACCCGCGGATGGGCACCGAGGAATTCGGCGACGCGGCGGGCGTTGGCGCAGTGCCGTTCCATCCGCAGGTGCAGGGTCTCGACGCCCTGCAGCAGCAGGAACGCCGACAGCGGCGACAGCGCCGCGCCGTTGATGCGCAGCACCTCCATTCTCGCCTTCATCGTGTAGGCGAAGTCGCCGAAGGTCTCCCAGAACTTCACCCCGTGGTAGCCCTTCGACGGCGCCACCATGTCCGGGAACCTGCCGTTGCCCCAGTCGAAGCGGCCGCTCTCGACGATGGCGCCGCCGAGCGTGGTGCCGTGGCCGCCGAGGTACTTGGTGACCGAGTGCACGACGATGTCGGCACCGAAGTCGAACGGCCGGCACAGGTACGGCGAGGCCATGGTGTTGTCGATCATCAGCGGCGCGCCGTGCGCGTGGGCGATCGCCGCCACCGCCTCGATGTCGAGCACGTTGATCTTCGGGTTGCCGAGCGTCTCGCCGTAGAGGAGCTTGGTGTTCGGGCGCAGCGCGCGGCCGAAGTTGCCGGGATCGTCCGGGTCGACGAACGTGATCTCGATGCCGCGGCGGCGCAGCGTGACGTCGAACTGCGAGTAGGTGCCGCCGTACAGCATGCTCGAGGACACGATGTGGTCGCCCGGGGCGAGGATCGCCTCGATAGCGGTCATCTGCGCCGCCATGCCGCTGGCCACGCACAGGCACGCGCGGCCGTTCTCCAGCGCCGCGATCCGCTCCTCGAGCATCGCCACCGTCGGGTTGCTGATGCGCGAGTAGACGTTGCCGAAGGTCTGCAGGTTGAAGAGACTCGCCGCGTGGTCGGCGCTGTCGAAGACGTAGCTGGTGGTCTGGTAGATCGGCGCCGCGCGGCTGCCGGTGACCGGATCGGGCAGCTGCCCGGCGTGCAGGCACAGCGTTTCGATGCCGAAGTCGCGGTCGCTCATCGCCGTCTCCCGGTTCAGTACGGCAGCTGCCGCGGCCGCTTCGACGAGATCACGCGGGTGTTGACGCCGGCCCAGGCGAGGCCGCCGAACAGGCGCCCGTGCTCGATCTTCACGCAGCGGTCCATCACCACCTCGAGCCCGGCGGCGCGCGCCTTCGCCGCCGCCGCCTCGTTGACGACGCCGAGCTGCAGCCACAGGCACTTCGCGCCGGCGGCGATCGCCTCGTCGGCGATCGGGCCGATGTCCTCGGCGCGGCGGAAGCAGTCGACGAGATCGATCGTCACGCCGGCCGCGGCCGCCGCGGTGACGCTCGGCCAGCAGCGCTGGCCGAGCACCTCGGCGTACTTGGGGTTGATCGGGATCATCGTGTAGCCGTGCTCGAGCAGATACTTGGCGACGAAGTAGCTCGGCCGGTGCCACTCGGCGGAGACGCCGACCACGGCGATGCGCCGGCAGCGGCTGAGGATGCGGCGCAGCGCCGCAGCGTCGGTGTCGTCGGCCATGGTTCCGTCTCCGCGGCCGATTATGCCGGCCAATGCTGCTGCCACAGCGTCACCGCGAGGCGCAGGAAGGCGGCGACGCCGGTCGCGCCGAGCGCGGGAAAACCGAGGTGCCGCCAGGCGCGCTCGAGTTCGCCGAGCGGATCGGCGAGGTCGAGCGCCGCGGCGCCGGTCTGCTTCGACAGCTTTTCGCCGCGGGCATTGGTGACCACCGGCACGTGCAGGTAGCGCGGCACCGGCAGCCGCAGGGCGCGCGCGAGCCAGATCTGCCGCGGCGTGTTGTCGAGCAGGTCGGCGCCGCGGACGACGTCGGTGATGCCCTGCGCGGCATCGTCGACGACCACGGCGAGCTGGTAGGCCCACAGCCCGTCGGCGCGACGGACGACGAAGTCGCCGACGTCGTGCGCCAGGCGCTGCTCGAAGCGTCCGCGGGCGCGGTCATCGAAGCCGACCGTCTCGTCCGGCACCCGCACCCGCAGCGCCTGCGGGCCCGCTTGCGCGGCGCCGTTGCGGCAGGTGCCGGGATAGATGTCGGCCGCCAAACCGAGCCGGCGCTGGGCGGCGGCGATCATGCTCCGCGAGCAGGAGCAGCCGTACAGCAGCCCGACGGCGTCAAGCCTGTCGAGCGCCTGCCGGTACAGCTCGCCGCGCCGGCTCTGGAAGACGACCGGTTCGTCGCTTTCCATGCCGAAGGCGGCCAGGGCGGCGACGATGCGGCCGGCCGCTCCCGCGATCTCGCGCGGCGGATCGAGATCCTCGATCCGCACCAGCCAGGCGCCGCCGCGGGCGCGGGCGTCGAGCCAGCTGGCGAGCGCGGCGGCGAGCGAACCGGCGTGCAGATCGCCGGTGGGAGATGGCGCAAACCGCCCCCGATAACCCGAAGCGCTCATCCGTTCGGCCGTCGCGCGCGGGCCGCGTTATCCGCAGAATCCGGTCGCATGGACCTCCCGCGACCCTGATCGGAAACGCCGTGGACAGCGATCGCGCCCGCGTGTCGTCGCAACTCGTCCGGCTGGCCATGCGGTCGGGGCGCTGGTCGTGGATCGCCAACCTCGCCTTCGCGGTGCTGTTCGCGCTCGTCTACTGGCGCGAGAAGCAGGCGCCGGAAGCGCTGTACTGGTGCGCGGCGCTGGCGGTCCTGCTGCTGGCGCGGGTGCTGTTCTGCGAACAGGTGCTGGCGAAGGGCGGCGAGCAGCAGCACTCGGTGCCGCGGATCTACGCCGTGTTCGCGGTCGCCGAAGGGCTGACGTGGGCGCTGGCGCTGGCCGGCTTCGCGGTTGCCGATCCGGCCGGTTTCATGCTGCAGTTCACGCTGACGCTCGGCGTCACCATCGGCATGCTGCTGCCCTTCGGCGCCGTGCCGCTGCTGTGGCTGCTGGGAGTGGCGCCGCTGGCGGCGGCGCAGGCGTACGCGATCTCGGCGGCGATGCTGCCCAATCCCGACCTGGTGGTCCTGGTCTGGGTGTCGGTGCTCGGCCTCGGCGCCTTTGCCTGCCTGGCGCTGTACCTGGAAGTCAAGGCGGCGCGGCTGAAGCAGCTGCACGACGAGCAGGAGGCGCGGATCCAGGGCCAGGCCATGGCGGAACTGAATGCCAGCCGCGAGCAGCTTCGCCTGGCCCTCGAAGCGATCGACGCCGGCGTCGCCGACTTCGACATCGCCACCGGCAGGCGCTCTTACTCGGTCCGCTTCACCGACATGCTCGGCCACGGCGACCGCGCCGCCTTCCGGCGCGGGTTCGACCTCGCCGAAGCGCTGCACCCGGACGACCGCGACGAAGTGCTCGAGGCGCGCCGCGCCCACCTTGAAAATGGCGCCCCGTTCCGGCGCGAGTTCCGCCTGCGCAACGCCCGCGGCGAGTACATCTGGGTGCAGGCGCGCGGCGAATCTCTGCGCGACGCCGCCGGCCGGGCGACGCGCTTCGTGATCTCGATCGTCGACATCACCAAGCGCCGCGATGCCGAGGTGAAGCTGGTGGCCAGCGAGCGCCGCTACCGGGCGCTGGTCGACGCGACGCCGTCGCTGATCTGGACCTGCGACCGCGCCGGCAAGATCACCCTGGTCTCGGCCCGCGCCTGCCGGATGATCTACGGCTACGAGCCGCGGCACGTGATCGGCCGCCACGTGACGGCCGTCAACGCGCCGGGGTTCACGCGGCGGATGTTCATGCGCCGCTTCCTGCCGGTGCTTCGCGGCCGGCCGGTGTTCGACGTCGAGGTCGAGCACCAGGCGCGCGACGGCCGGCGGCTGTACGTTTCCGTGAGCGCCATTCCGACCTTCGGCGCCGACGGCGAGCTCGATTCGGTGCTGGGCGTGTGCACCGACATCACCACCGCCCGGCGCCGGGAGCAGGAACTGGCGGTGGCGCTGCGCAACCAGCAGGTGATCTTCGACGCCGCCGGCGAAGGGATCGCGGTGGTGCAGGCCGGAACCATCGTCGAGGCGAACGGGGCCCTGGCCCGCATGCTCTCGGTCGGCCGCGCCTGGCTCGACGGCAGGCCGGCAGCCGACATCGTCGCCGATGCCGCCGTGTGGCAGCGGATCGTCGCCGAGGCGCAGGCGGCGGCGCAGCGCGGCGAATCCGCCAACCACGAGGTCGTGCTGCGCGCCGGGCCCGACGGCAATGCCGGGCGCGGCGTCTGGGCGCAGCTCACCGCGCGCGTGGTCGGCGCCGACGGCGAGACGCTGATCCTGGTCCTGACCGACATCACGCCGCTGAAGCAGCGCGAGGAGATCGCCTGGCACCAGGCCAACCACGACGAACTGACCGGGCTGCCCAACCGCCGCCTGCTGGTGGAGAACGCCCGCAGGCTGCTGTCGGTGGCGATGCGCCGCGACCGCATCGCGGCGCTGATGGCGCTCGACCTCGACGGCTTCAAGGCCGTCAACGACGCCTACGGCCACGCCTGGGGCGACGCCATGCTGCGCCGGGTGTCGATGCGCATGTCGATGGTGCTGCGCGAGTACGACCTGATCGCCCGTCACGGCGGCGACGAGTTCGTGGTCCTGCTGCCGGAGATCGACGATCTCGAGGCGGCGCGCACGGTGGCGGAGAAGCTGATCACCGCCGCCGGCGAGGACGTCGAGATCGACGGCGTGCCGATGCACCTCGGCGCCAGCGTCGGCATCGCCGTGTTTCCGGCCGACGGACAGGACTTCGACGCCCTGCTGCGCCGCGCCGACGCGGCGATGTATGTCGCCAAGCAGGCGGGCAAGAACCGCTGCGCCTTCGCCACCCCTTCGCTCGACGACCGCCTCATGCCAGCAGGGCAGCCCGTGCATCGGCCGCATTGAGGCGCGCCAGCCACCAGGCGATCGCCTTGCCGCGGGCGTCGGCGCGCCAGGCCACATGCACCGCCGCGTGCTCGCCGTGTTCGCGTTCGCTTTCGGTGGCCTTGACGACCAGTTCGCCGCGCGCCAGGTGCTCGCGCACCAGGTGCAGCGGCAGGTAGCCGACGCCGAGTCCGGCCACCTGCGCCGCGATCTTGTCGGCCATGGTCGGAACGGTGATCGTCTCGGCGGCGCCGAGCAGGCCGGCGGTGCGCGGCGCCAGCTGCCGCGAGGTGTCGCCGACGACGATCTGCCGCTGCGCGCGCAACTGCGCCGCCGACAGCGGCGCCGCCGCGGCGGCCAGCGGATGCGACGGCGCCACGGCGAAGACGAATTGCGCCTCGCCGAGCCGGCGGGTGCGATAGCCGCCGTGCGGCGCGGCGGGGGAGGCCGAGGTGACGCCGATCGCAAGGTCGCAGCGGCCGCTGGCCAGCGCGTCCCAGCTGCCGCCGAGCACTTCGTGGGTGAAGCGAAGCTGCGTCGGCGCGGCGCCGCAGAACTCGCCGATGAGCGGCAGCAGGCGGACGAAGGGCACGATCGAGTCGTGGGCGATCCGCAGTTCGCGTTCCCAGCCCTTGGCGATGCGCTGCACGCGGCGGCGCAGGTCGGCGGCGGCGGCGAGCAGTTGCCGGCCCTCGCGCAGCAGTTCCTCGCCGGCCGGCGTCAGCCGCGCCCGGTAGCCGCGGCGGTCGAACAGCAGCACGTCGAGATCGTCCTCGAGCCTGCGGGCGGCATAGGTGACGGCCGAGGGCGCGCGGCCCAGTTCCTCGGCGGCGCCGGCGAGGCTGCCGCGGCGCGCGACCGCGTCGACCAGCAGCAGCGCATCGAGCGACAGCGGGGCCTCCGGCATCCTGTTCGACGGAACTGAACGAGTCCTTCGAAGTCTAGGCGATGTGATTCGCGCCCGATCCGCCCAACATCCGTTGCGTCACCAGTGCAACGGCCGTCGGCAGCGGCGGCCACCCGAGGAGATGGACCCGATGATCACCCTGCGCCGCGGCGACGAACGCGGCTACGCCGACCACGGCTGGCTGCGGTCGTTCCACAGCTTTTCGTTCGCCGACTACTACGACCCGGCGCACATGGGCTTCGGCCCGCTGCGCGTCATCAACGAGGACCGGGTCGCTCCCGGCAGCGGCTTCGGCACCCACGGCCACCGCGACATGGAGATCGTGAGCTACGTGCTCGACGGCGAACTGGCGCACCGCGACAGCATGGGCAACGGCTCGGTGATCAGGCCCGGCGACGTGCAGCGGATGA
This sequence comes from uncultured Burkholderiaceae bacterium, assembly GCA_964388005.1. Classification (GTDB taxonomy): domain Bacteria; phylum Pseudomonadota; class Gammaproteobacteria; order Burkholderiales; family Burkholderiaceae_F; genus JADJWR01. Next base: position 3,968 of record CAYLZU010000061.1, on the reverse strand, counting down.
GCGCCGGCACCGGCGTGCGCCACTCCGAATACAACCACGCCGCCGACCGGACGACGCACTTCCTGCAGATCTGGATCGAGCCCGCCGTCACCGGCATCGCGCCGAGCTACGAGGAGAAGCGGTTTTCCGACGCCGACAAGCAGGGGCGGCTGCTGCTCGTCGCCTCGCCCGACGGCGCCGGCGGTTCGGTGCGCATCCACCAGGACGCGCGCATGTACGCGTCGCGGCTCGCCCCGGGGCAGTCGGTCGACGCGGCGCTGGCGGCCGGCCGGCTCGGCTACCTGCACCTGATCGCCGGCAGCGTCACCGTCAACGGCGAACGGCTCGGCTGCGGCGACGCGGCCAAGGTGCGCGACGAGTCGCGGCTGGCGATCCGCGCCGAGGCCGACTCCGAACTGCTGCTGTTCGACCTGCCGGGCGCGCGCTGAAACGGCGCCCCGGCGGTGCGCCGGTCAGCCGAGGCACTCGCGGAGAAAGCGCGCGATCGCTTCGATCTCCTCGGCGCAGACCGAGTGCGGCATCGGGTACTCGTGCCAGCGCACCGGGTGGCCGAGGGAGGCGAGCAGGTCCCGCGACGCTCGGCCGCGGGCGATCGGCACCACCGGATCCTGGCTGCCGTGCGCCATCAGGATCGGCACGCCGCGGCTGCCGGCATGGCGTTCGGCGGCGAACTTCTCCGCCAGCGGCAGGTAGCCCGACAGGGCGACCAGACCGGCGAGCGGCTCGGCCTGGCGCAGCCCGGTGTGCAGGGTGATCGCCGCGCCCTGCGAGAAGCCGGCGAGGACGATGCGCGAGCGCGGCATTCCGCGCTTCACCTCGCGCTCGAGCAGCCGCTCGACGGCGGCCTGCGAGGCGCGGATCGTCGCCTCGTCCTCGCGATGCGCGAGGTCGGCGGTGCGGATGTCATACCAGGCCCGCATCACGAAGCCGTTGTTGATCGTCACCGGCATCATCGGCGCGTGCGGAAACACGTAGCGCGCCGGCGGCGCGCCCGCGGCTTCGAGTTCCCTGACCACCGGCACGAAGTCCCAGCCGTCGGCGCCGAGCCCGTGCAGCCAGATGATCGCCGCCGAAGGATCGCCGGCCGTGGCCAGTTCGACGGATTCGAGAAACCCTGTGTCGGCCACGTTCACCTCGCCCGCTGCGCCGACTTCGGCCGGAAGCTGCGGACGACCGCCTCGTGGGTCTCGATGTAAGGGCCGCCGATCAGGTCGATGCAGTAGGGCACGGCGGCGAAGATGCCGGCCTCGATGGTGTTGCCGCCGCCATCCTTCAGCCCTTCCAGGGTCTCGGCGACCGCCTTCGGCTGCCCCGGCAGGTTGATGATCAGCGCCGCGTGGTCGGCGGTCTCTCGCAGCACCGCCACCTGCCGCGACAGGATCGCCGTCGGCACGAAGCGAAGCGAGATGCGCCGCATCTGCTCGCCGAAGCCCGGCATCTCGCGCGTGGCCACCGCCAGCGTCGCCTCCGGCGTCACGTCGCGCCGCGCCGGGCCGGTGCCGCCGGCGGTCAGCACGAGGTCGCAGCCGACCGCGTCGACCAGCTCGACCAGCGTCTCCTCGATCACCTCGCGCTCGTCCGGCACCAGCCGCTCGTGGTGCTGCCACGGCGAGGCGAGCGCGCGCGCCAGCCAGTCGCGCAGGCCCGGCAGGCCCTTGTCCTCGTAGGCGCCGCGGGAGGCGCGGTCCGAGATCGAGACCAGGCCGACGACGAGCTCGTCGGGGTGAGCGCGGATGGCCTTCATCGTTCGCGTCCTGCGTACTGATCGTGCAGCCAGCGGTACAGCTGCCGGGCGTGCTTCGGCGGCCGGCCGTCGAGATGTTCGCGCCGGGCGGCGCGGATCGTCGCCCGCAGCTGCTGGCTGTCGGCGCCGGGAAGGTCCGCCAGCACGCCGGCGAGCGCGGCGTCGTCGGCGAGCAGGGCATCGCGCAGCTTCTCGCAGCGGTGCATCAGCGCCACCGCCTTCCTCGACTCGCCGGTGGCGTCCCCGATGGCGGCGCGGATCGCCTCGGCATCGACCTGCCGCATCAGGCGGCCGATGTACTGCAGCTGCCGTCGCCGCCCTTCGTGCGGGCCGATGCGGGCCATCGCGGCGATCGCCTCGCGCAGCGCCTCCGGCAGATCGATGCGCGCCAGTTCAGCGGCGGGCAGACGCAGCAGCGATTCGCCGAGCGCCTGCAGCGCCGTCATGTCGCGCTTGCGCTGCGACTTGCTCGGCTTCTCGATGCCGGCATCCGCCGGCGGGGCATCGACAACGGTTCGGCGGGCCATCGCTGGCTATCATAGCCAGCCGTTCCCGCCGCCAGCCTGCTGCATTCCCCGAGGCGCCCCGATGAGTTCACTGTTCGCGTTGTCCGATGACCAGCTCCGCTCGACCGCCCTGGAGGCGCTTCAGGCGGCGCGCGCGCTCGGCGCCAGCGATGCGGCGGCCGAGGTGAGCGAGTCGGTCGGCCTGTCGGTGAGCACGCGGCGGGCGCAGGTCGAGACCATCGAGCACACGCGCGACAAGGGGCTCGGCATCACCGTGTACATCGGCACCCGGCGCGGCAACGCCTCGACTTCGGACTTCACCAGGGCGGCGATCCGGCAGGCGGTCGAAGCGGCCTACAACATCGCCCGCTACACGGCCGAGGATCCGGCCGCCGGCCTGCCCGACGACGACGCGTTCGAGCGCGCGCCGCGCGATCTCGATCTGTTCCACCCCTGGGATCTGGAGGTCGAGCAGGCGATCGAGATGGCCCGCGCCGCCGAGCTGGCCGCGTTCGCGGTCAGCCCGATGGTCGCCAACTCCGAGGGCGCCAACGTCTACACCTCGTCGGGCCACTTCGTGCTCGCCAACACGCGCGGCTTCTGCGCCGGCTTTCCGTACTCGCGCCACTCGCTGTCGGTGACGCCGATCGCCCAGGACGCGCGCGGCATGCAGCGCGACGACTGGTACAGCACCTCGCGCGTGGCCGCCGATCTGGCCTCGCCGCAGGCGATCGGCGACTACGCGGCGCGGCGGGCGCTGGCGCGGCTGTCGGCGCGCAGGCTGTCCACGCGCAAGGTGCCGGTGCTGTTCGAGGCGCCGCTCGCCTGCAGCCTGCTCGGTTCCTTCGTGCAGGCCGCCAGCGGCGGCTCGCTGTACCGCAAGGCGTCGTTCCTGGTCGACGGGCTGGACCAGCCGCTGTTCGCGCCGCATGTGTCGATCCACGAGGACCCGTACCTGCCGCGGGGCATCGGCTCGGGCGCTTTCGACGAGGAGGGAGTGCGCGGCTGTCAGCGGGACGTCGTCGCCGGCGGCGTGCTGCGCGGCTACTTCCTGTCCAGCTATTCAGCGCGCAAGCTGGGCATGAAGAGCACCGGCAATGCCGGCGGCGCCTACAACCTCGAGATCCGCTCGACGCAGACGCGGCCGGAGGACGACTTCGAGGCCATGCTGCGCCGGCTCGGCACCGGCCTGCTGGTGACGGAACTGATCGGCCAGGGGATCAACTACGTCACCGGCGACTATTCGCGCGGCGCCAGCGGCTTCTGGGTCAGGAAAGGGGAGATCGCCTACCCGGTCGAGGAGATCACCATCGCCGGAAACCTGCGCGACATGTTCGCCAACGTCGTCGCCGTCGGCGCCGACCGGGTGCAACGCGGCGGGCGCAGCAGCGGCTCGCTGCTGATCGACGGCATGACGGTCGGCGGCGCCTGAGCGCGCCGGGCCGCCCCAAGGGCGAAGCCTTCGAGCGTCAGCGAGAAGGAACCCTTCCCTGACCGCCGGCCCGCTGCGCAGCGTCCGGTGCGGACCGTGCCGCGCAGGCCGGTCGGAGCCAGCCGCTGCCCGCCTGTATCCGCGGCCATCTCTGGGCTCGGCTCTGGATCTAGAATGCGCGCCGGGGAAGGGGGGCCGGATTCGCCCGCCACCCGGTCGTCAATCTCGAACTCAGAACGCAGCAGCCATCCAGGAGACTCCATGGAACGTCGTTCGTTTCTTCACA
>CAYLZU010000060.1:2765-13351 GCA_964388005.1 uncultured Burkholderiaceae bacterium | reverse complement strand
ACAGGCGGCACAACTGTCCGAGTGCCGGACGCGCCTGCGGCATGCTGGCGACGATTTCGGAGCGGAAGATCACCGCAAGTTGCGCCAGTGCGAGCAGCCCAAGCAGCGCCGCCGTGGCGCCGAGGAGCATCCGTGATCCCCGCCTCCCTGGCGCGGCGGCGGTACGAAGGAACGCGGGTTCGGTTCTGTCTGCTTCGGCGACGGAACCAGCGACCGCCGCAGCGGCCTCCGGAATCCGCGTCGATGGCGGTTCGACCGCTCCCGCCATCCCCTCATCGCCTTCGGGCTCCGCCGTCCCCGCGGCCGCGATCGGCGCCAACTCGTCGGAAAGCACGACCGCTGCGTCGATCGAGTCGGCCGCGGCCGGATGATCCGACGCGGGCGACGAGTCCGCCTCGTCGCTGCGTTGCGCGGCTGCCGATGTTTCGCTGGCGAACGGCGCCGGGCCCGACGCCGACGCGTCGTGTTCCGCCATCGCTTCACCGACCGTCGACTCGGCCTTGCGGATCGCCGCGATGACCGCCTCCACCGCGGCCGGCCGCGATGGCGGCGCCGTCGTGGCCAGTGCCGCGTCGTCGACGTAGCTCAGCGTTCCGATCGCATCGAAGACATGTCGGCACGCGCCGCAGCGCACCAGACCGCCGCGCAGCTTCAACTGGTCGGGCGCGACCCGGAACAGCGCCTGGCAACTGGGGCAACGGGTGGCGAGCGCCATCTCGGTACGCTGCTGGGCTCGTCAGCCGCCGCGCCGGCCTGCCAGACAGACCCAGTCCTGATCGGCCGCCCAGACCGAGAGCGGCACGCCGAGGTCCGACTCCGCGTAGACGGCGACCAGTTCGTCGGCCTGCCGGGTCAGCACTCCGGAAAGCACCAGGGCTCCGCCCGCTGCGACCCGTGCCAGCAGCATCGGCGCCAGCAGGCGCAGGGGATTGGCGAGAATGTTGGCGAGCACGACGTCGAAGACTCCGGCGCCAAGCCGGCCCGGCGCAGTGTAGCGAGCGTCGATGCCGTTCAGCGCGCTGTTGGCCTTCGCGGCAGCCAGTGCCTGCTCATCGATGTCGGTGCCGACGACGACGCGCGCGCCGAGTCGCGCTGCCGCGATCGCGAGCACGCCCGAGCCGCAGCCGTAGTCGAGCACTCGCCCGCCGCTCGGCGGGTTCTGCCTCAGCCACTTCAGGCAGAGCTGGGTCGTCGGATGCGTGCCGGTGCCGAACGCTACGCCCGGATCGAGGCGGATGTTGATCGCCGTCGGGTCCGGAGGCTCGTGCCAGGTCGGAACGATCCACAGCTTCTCGTCGATCCGGGTCGGTGGAAACTGAGCCTGTGTCAGGCGCACCCAGTCGGCGTCCTCAACCGTGCGCTGGGCGGCGATCCGCGGCAGCGGCGTCGACGCCGCCTCGCAGGCGGCGGCGAGCAGCGGCGCCGGATCGGACCCGGGCGCGAGCAGAACCCGCAGCCGGCTGCGCGCCCAGGCCGCCCGTTCGATCCCGGCGCCGGGCTCGCCGTAGAGAGGCCGCTCCTGGTCCGTATCGGCGTCGGCATCTTCGATCGAGACCGAAAGGGCGCCGAGCTCGAGCAGCGCCTCCGATAGCGCCTCGGCGCCGGCGGCGTCGGTCAGCAGGATCACTTCGTGCAGCATGTCGGGACGATCCCGGGTACCACTTGCGCGCGGGTCGCGCGCGCCGGCCGGATCGATCGCAGTGGTTCAGCCTGGCTTCGGCAGTCGTGCGGCGAGCCGTTTCTCCAGATAGTGGATGCTGGTGCCGCCCTGGACGAACTTCTCGTCGACCATCAGCTCGCGGTGCAGCGGGATATTGGTCTGGATTCCCTCGACGACCATCTCCGACAGTGCCACCGACATGCGGGCGATCGCCTGCGCCCGCGTGTCGCCGAAGCAGATCAGCTTGCCGATCATCGAGTCGTAGTTCGGCGGCACGAAATAGCCGCTGTAGGCGTGCGAGTCGACGCGCACGCCGGGGCCGCCGGGCGCGTGCCAGGCGGTGATCCGCCCCGGACTCGGCGTGAAGCGGTACGGATCCTCGGCGTTGATGCGGCACTCGATCGCGGCGCCGCGAAGCACGATGTCGCGCTGGCGGAAGGCGAGCTTCTCGCCGGCGGCGACCCGGATCTGCTGCTGCACCAGGTCGATGCCGGTGACCATCTCGGTGACCGGATGCTCGACCTGCAGCCGGGTGTTCATCTCGATGAAGAAGAACTCGCCGTTTTCGTACAGGAACTCGAAGGTGCCGGCGCCGCGGTAGCCGATGCGGCGGCAGGCGTCGGCACAGCGGTCGCCGATACGCTCGATCAGCTTGCGCGCAATGCCCGGCGCGGGCGCCTCCTCGATGATCTTCTGATGCCGGCGCTGCATCGAGCAGTCGCGCTCTCCGAGCCACACCGCGTTGCGGTACTGGTCGGCGAGCACCTGGATCTCGACATGGCGCGGGTTCTCGAGGAACTTCTCCATGTAGACGGCCGGGTTGCCGAACGCCGCCTGCGCCTCCTGGCGCGTCAGGTTCACCGCGCCGAGCAGCGCCGCCTCGGTGTTGACGACGCGCATGCCGCGGCCGCCGCCGCCGCCGGCGGCCTTGATGATCACCGGGTAGCCGACGGCGCGGGCGATGCGGACGATCTCGCGCGCATCGTCCGGCAGCGCCCCGGGCGAGCCGGGCACGGTGGGCACCCCCGCATCGATCATGGCCTGCTTGGCCGAAACCTTGTCGCCCATCAGCCGGATCGACTCCGGCCGCGGGCCGATGAACACGAAGCCGCTCTTTTCCACACGCTCGGCGAAGTCGGCGTTCTCCGACAGGAAACCGTAGCCGGGGTGGATCGCTTCGGCGTCGGTGACCTCGGCGGCGCTGATGATCGCCGGAATGTTCAGATAGCTGTCCTTCGACGGCGCCGGGCCGATGCATACCGACTCGTCGGCCAGCTTGACGTACTTGGCGTCGGTGTCTGCCTGCGAGTGGACGACCACGGTGGTGATCCCCATCTCGCGGCAGGCGCGCTGGATGCGCAGCGCGATCTCACCGCGATTGGCGATCAGGATTTTTCCGAACATGGGGTGCGCGGAGCGGGCCGGCGGTGCGTGCGGCGGCCCGCGCCTCAGCCGATCACGAACAGCGGCTGGCCGTATTCGACCGGCTGGCCGTTTTCGGCCAGGATCTCCTTGACCTCGCCGGCGACCTCGGCCTCGATCTCGTTGAGCAGCTTCATCGCCTCGATGATGCACAGCGTGTCGCCGGCCTTGACCGCCTGCCCGACCTCGACGAACGGTTTCGCTCCCGGGCTAGGTGACCGGTAGAAAGTGCCCACCATCGGCGACTTCACCAGACTGCCTTGCGCCGGTTCGGGCTCCGCCGCCGGTGTTGCCGCCGGCTGGGGCGCGGATGCCGGCGGCGCCGGGGCCGCGACCAGGGTGGCTGCAGGCACCGGCGAGGGCGCGGCTACCACCGTCTGGGCATGCTTGACGATGCGGACCTTGTCTTCGCCCTCCGTGACTTCGATTTCGGCGATGCCCGACTCGGCCACCAGATCGATCAGGGTCTTCAGCTTGCGCAGATCCATCGGTCCTCCCCGGCTCGCGTTGCCTATGCCTGCTGCGGGCCGTCGTCGAGCGCGTACTGCAGCGCCAGGCGGTATCCCGCCGCGCCGAGTCCCGCGATCACGCCCACGGCGAGGTCCGCCAGGACCGAGCGGCGCCGGAACTCCTCGCGGCGGTAGACGTTCGACAGATGCACCTCGATGAAAGGGATGCCGATGGCGGCCAGGGCGTCGCGCAGGGCAATGCTGGTGTGAGTCAGCGCTCCGGCATTGATGATGATGAAATCGGTGCCATCGCCGCGTGCGGCCTGGATGCGATCGACGAGATTGCCCTCGTGATTGCTCTGAAAGAAGGAAACCGTCGCCTGCCTTCGCCCGGCATCACCGGCCAGGTCGCGCTCCACCTCCGCCAACGTGGACGAACCGTAGATCTGCGGCTCGCGAGTGCCGAGCAGATTCAGGTTGGGGCCGTTCAGGACCAGGACGTTTCGCGCCACTTTTGCAAGCTGTTTGAGGAAAAAAGCAACTGATCGCCAGAGTTGGGCGCAGATTCTGTGCCTTTCGTGCGCAACTGTCCAGTGCCGGGTCTCAACCCTCTGGCAGCGAATCCAACCAGCGCCGCAACTGCTCGGGCTTGATCTGTCCGAGGTGGCGCTGGGCAATCCGGCCCTCGGCCGTGATCAGGACCGTGAACGGAAGCGCGCCGCCGGAGTTGCCAAGGGCCCGGTTCAGCTCGCTGCCTCCGGCTCCGGCGACCAGCAGCGGCAGGTTCAGTGCGTGACGCTGGCGGAATTCGGCGATCTTAGCGGCGTTGTCGATGCCGATTCCGATGACCTCGACCCCGCGCCCGCGGTAAGCGTCGCGCGTCCGTTGGAGATCGGGCATTTCCTCGACGCAGGGCGGACACCAGGTGGCCCAGAAGTTCACCACCAGCGGCTGTCCGCGCCACTGCGCCAGCGGCTGCAGTCGGCCATCGGCGTCAAGGAACGACGCGGCGAACAGTGCCTCGACGGCGTCGGTCCCGGCGGACCGGGGCTCGGTGCGCCACCAGTTGACCGCCAGGCCCAGAGCGGCGGCGCACAGGCCGGCGGCGAGCAGGACGAGGTTTCGCCTGTCGATCATCCTGCCGCGGCGACCAGCGCCCGCAAAGCCGACAGGCCGGCGCGGCCCGAGCGTTCGATCGGCGTCAAAGTCGGGTCGCTGGAGCGGAATCGCGATGCGACGCGCAGCGCATCGGTCGGCAGCACGCTCAACACCGCATCGGGCGTCCGTCCTGCTGCGCCAACCCGCAGCTGCGGCAGGCGCAGGTGGATGCTCTCCAGCGCGCCGTCAGGCTGGGCCGCATCGTCCACCGTGAAGCGGACGCCATCGTTCAGCAGAAAGATCTCGACGTCCTTGGCGCTGTCGGTGAACAGGTGCAGGTGCAGCACCGAGTGCTCGGTCGCCGTTCCGTTCAGCACGGCGCCGACCAGGTAAGGGTTGAACCTCTCCAGGTACTCCATCAGCGCTAACGCCGCCCGCCGCAGATCGGCAATGAGCGCCAGGTGCCGCTCGCCGCCGAAGGTGCGCAGGTAGCGCCTGAGCTCGGCTTCGACCAGATCGTTCTCGGGCAGCAGCCGGCGCCGAGGCGCCGCGGCATCGCCAAGCACCAGTTGCGCCGCCTTGCGTTTGGCGGTGCCGTAGTCACAGCCGTCCTCGGCGATCAGGCGCGCGGCCGTCGCCGCCAGTTCGAGGGTGAGATCGTCGCGACCTGCGGCCATGGATGCAGCGCGTGCCATGGCATCGAGTCTACCCAAGCGTGCACCGTAAACTTGCGGCCCTTTGCTGCCTGGCTCCCCCGACGGGGTCCGACCCGACGTGCACCTTCATATCCTCGGCATCTGCGGCACTTTCATGGGCGGCGTCGCGCAGCTGGCGGCGGCGGCGGGGCACCGCGTCACCGGCTGCGATGCAAACGTCTACCCGCCGATGAGCGAACTGCTGCGGTCGGTCGGCATCGACCTTATCGAGGGCTACGGCGCCGACCAGCTGCGGCTGGCGCCCGACCTGTACGTGATCGGCAACGTGATCACGCGCGGCAACCCGCTGATGGAGGCGATCCTCGACGCCGGCAGGCCGTTCGTCTCCGGGCCGCAGTGGGTCGGCGAGAACCTGTTGCGCGGCCGCTGGGTGCTCGCCGTGGCCGGCACCCATGGCAAGACGACGGTCGCGGCGATGCTGGCGGCGATCCTCGAAGGCGCCGGCCTGTCGCCCGGATTCCTGATCGGCGGTGTGCCGGTCGACTTCGGCGTTTCGGCGCGGCGCGGCGATTCGCCGCTGTTCGTCATCGAGGCCGACGAGTACGACACCGCGTTCTTCGACAAGCGCAGCAAGTTCGTCCATTACTTCCCGCGCACCGCGGTGCTGAACAATCTCGAATTCGATCATGCCGACATCTTCGCCGACCTGGCGGCGATCGAGACCCAGTTTCATCACCTCGTCCGCGGCGTGCCGGCCGGCGGCCGGCTGATCGTCAACGGCGCCGATGCGGCGCTCGGCCGCGTGCTCGCGCGCGGGTGCTGGTCGGAAGTGGAGCGCTTCGGCATCGACGAGGGATGGCAGGCGGTGGCGATCGACGAAGGCGCCGAGCATGCCTTCGACGTCGCCTTCGGGGGCGAGTCGTTCGGCCGGCTGCGCCTGCCGCTGGCCGGCGGCCACAACCGCGGCAACGCGCTGGCGGCGATCGCGGCGGCGCGCCGCGGCGGCGGCGCGCCGGCGGTGGCGATCGAGGCCCTGGGTCGTTTTCGCGGCGTCCGGCGCCGGCTCGAACTGCGCGGCTCTGCCGCCGGCGTCGCTGTCTACGACGACTTCGCGCACCATCCGACAGCCATCGAGTCCACGCTCGCCGGGCTGCGGCGCCGAGTCGGCGCCGCGCGCATCCTGGCGGTGCTGGAGCCGCGCTCGAACACGATGAAGCTCGGCACGATGGCGGCGCGTCTGCCGGCGAGCCTCCAGTGCGCCGACCTCGTGTTCTGCTACGGCGCCCGCGGCGGCCGCAACGCGCTCGGCTGGGATCCGGCGCAGGTGCTGTCGCCGCTGGGGGCGCGGGCGAAGGCTTTCGACGATCTCGAGGCGCTCGTCGAAGCGGTGGTGGAGAACGCGCATCCCGGCGACCATGTGCTGGTGATGAGCAACGGCGGCTTCGGCGGCGTGCATGAGCGGCTGCTGGCGGCACTGCGCGCGCGCGCGCCGGCGGAGACGGCGTCGTGATCCTGTACCTGCACGGGTTCCGCTCGTCGCCGCAGTCGAACAAGGCGCGGCTGATCCGTGACGCGTTGGCAGCGCGGGGCCGGCCCGACGATTTCGTGTGCCCGCAGCTGCCGGCGTCGCCGCGCGCGGCGGCGCAGCTGATCGAGGCCACGGCCCGTCTTGCGTCCACCGACGAACTGGCCGTGGTCGGCTCGTCGCTCGGTGGCTACTACGCGACCTGGCTGGCCGAACGGATCGGCTGCCGGGCGGCGCTGCTGAATCCGGCGATCGCTCCCTACGAGGATCTGAGCGCCCATCTCGGCATCCAGCCGGTGTATTTCTCGGAGCGGACGATCGAGGTCAGGCCGGAGCACATGGACGAACTGCGCGCGCTCGACCCGCCGTCGATCACCCGGCCGGAACGCTACTTCCTGCTCGCCGCCACCGGCGACGAATTGATCGACTGGCGCCGGATGGTGGCCAGGTACCGCGGCTGCCGGCAGCGGATCATCGAAGGCTCCGATCACCAGCTCAGCGATTTCGACGCCTACCTCGCTGAGGTGCTCGCGTTCTGCGGCGTCGATGGACATGGGTAGGCTCGACGCGCCCCCGACCGGAACAGGCCCGGCCGACGCCGGCCGGAAGCCGGGCCGCGGCCCTGGCGGCGTGGACGCCTGATGGGAACCGCGGATTCCGCGCTGCCGGCTTCGGCACGGCGAGTCCAGGAGGCGCTGTCGCGCCTGGGCATCGACACCAGGGTGATCGAGCTGCCGGTGGCGGCGCGAACCTCGAAGCAGGCGGCGGACGCGCTCGGCGTCGAGGTCGGGCGCATCGCCAAGTCGCTCGTCTTCCGCGCCGCGGCCTCGGGGCGCGCGATCCTGGTCATCGCCGCCGGCGACCGGCGGGTCGACGAGGCCCGCGTTGCCGAGGCGCTCGGCGAGCCGATCGGACGCGCGGCGCCGGAGTTCGTGCGCGAGGCGAGCGGCTTCGCCATCGGCGGCGTCGCGCCGGTGGGCCATCCGGCGCCGCTCGTGACCTACATCGATGCATCGCTGCGCCGCTTCGACACCGTGTGGGCGGCGGGCGGCACGCCGAACTGCGTCTTCGCCGTCAGCCCGGATGCGCTGATCGGCGCCAGCGGCGGCCGCGAAATCGACGTCGGCTGATGGAAACGGGCTTTGTCTCGGCGGTCGTGTTGCTGCTGATTGTCTGTGATCCGATCGGCAACATCCCCGTCTTCGTCGCCGCGCTGCACGACGTGCCGCGCGAGCGGCGGCGGACGATCATCCTGCGCGAGTGCCTGATCGCCTTCGCCGTGCTGGTGGCGTTCGTGTTCGTCGGCGAGTCGTTCCTGCGCCTGCTCGGCCTGTCTGAACTGAGCCTGCAGATCGGCGGCGGCGTGGTGCTGATGCTGGTGGCGCTGCGGATGGTGTTTCCGACGCCGGAAGGCATCTTCGGCCAGTCTCCCGCCGGCGAACCCTTCATCGTGCCGCTGGCGGTGCCGGCGCTCGCGGGTCCGTCGGCATTGGCCACCGTGCTGCTGCTGGTCTCGCGCGACCCGGGGCGAACTTGGCAGTGGGTGGCGGCGATCGCCGTCGTGATGGCGGTCGCCAGCATCGTGCTGGCGTTCTCCGAGCGGATCATGCGGCTGCTCGGCGAGCGGGTCACGGTCGCCTTCGAGCGGCTGCTCGGCCTGGTGCTGGCCGCGGTGGCGGTCGAACTGATCCTGCGCGGCATCAAGACCTTCGTTGGCGGACTGTAGGACTGGCGCGTGCATCTGCTCTTCGACGACGACGGCAGTTTCAAGGCCGGCACGGTGCTGGCGGCGACCGATTCGTCGCTCCAGGTCGAGACCGCGAGCGGCAAACGGACCAAGGTACGTGCCTCGCACGTGCTGCTGCGCTTCGAGAAGCCTTCGGCGGCGGCGCTGCTGCCGGCGGCGCAGCAGCAGGCCGAGTCGATCGACATCGACTTTCTCTGGGAGTGCGCGCCGCAGGACGAATTTGCCTTCGCCGACATGGCGCGCGAGTACTACGGCCATGCGCCGTCGGCGGTCGAGGCGGCGGCGATCCTGCTGAAGCTGCACGGCGCGCCGGTGTATTTCCACCGCAAGGGACGGGGGCGGTTCCGGCCGGCGCCGCCGGACATCCTCAGGCAGGCGCTGGCGGCGGTCGAGCGGCGAAGGCTGCAGGACGAGCAGAAGCAGCGGTATGTCGACATGCTGAAGGAGGGGCAGCTGCCGCCGGCGATCGCCTCGCTCGGCGTGGCGCTGCTGGTGAAGCCAGACAGGAACGGCATCGAATACAAGGCCGTCGAGCAGGCGGCGGCCGAGCTGCACCTGTCGCCGCTGCGGCTGCTGCTGGCGCGCGGAGCGATCGCCTCGCCCTACCGCTGGCATCGCGACAGCTTTCTTGCGGCGGCGTTTCCGCACGGCACCGCGTTCCCGGCCGGACTGCCGGGTCCCGGCGACCCGCCGGCCGACCTGCCGATGGCCGCGGCCGGCGCGTTTTCGATCGACGACTCCGCGACCACCGAGATCGACGACGCGTTCTCGGTGCAGTTCGCGGAGGAAAGGGTGCGCATCGGCATCCACATCGCCGCGCCGGCGGCGGCGATCGCCCGCGGCGGCGCCGTCGATGCGGCGGCCCGCGGCCGGATGTCGACGATCTACGCGCCCGGCCTGAAGATCACGATGCTGCCGCAGCCGTGGATCGAGGCGTTTTCGCTGACCGCCGGCCGCGTCGTCCCGGTGCTGTCGCTGTACGTCGATGTCGAGCGCGACACGCTGAGCGTCCTCGGCCGCGAGACGCGGCTGGAGCGGATCCGGATCGAGTCCAACCTGCGCCACGACCTGCTCGACGAGCAGGTCACCGAGGTCCACATCGCCGCCGGCGCGCTCGCCGTGCCGCACGGGCGCGAGCTGCTGTTCCTCTGGCACTTCGCCCGAGCCCTGCTCGCCGAGCGGGAGATCGCCCGCGGCAAGCCCGAGCCCGTCGGCAAGATCGACTACAGCTTCGTCCTCGAAGGCGACGACGAGGACGCCCGGGTCACGATTCGGCCACGGCGGCGCGGCGCGCCACTCGATCTGATCGTCGCCGAGCTGATGATCCTCGCCAACAGCCACTGGGCTGGCTGGCTGGCCGAGCTGAAGCGCGCCGGCATCTACCGCTCGCAGAGCCTGCAGCGGGCCGGCGGGCGCTGGCTGCCGGGGCGGGTGCGGATGGGCACGGTGCCGGCGCCGCACGAAGGCATCGGCGTGCCGCACTACACCTGGTGCACGTCGCCGCTGCGCCGCTACGTCGATCTCGTCAATCAGCAGCAGCTGATCGCCGCGGCGCGCGGCGAGCCGCCGCCGTACCAGGCCAACGACGCCGAACTGTTCGGCATCGTCTCGTCGTTCGACGCCGCCTACGCGCAGTACGCCGAGTTCCAGGAGAAGCTGGAACGCTACTGGTGCCTGCGATGGCTGAAGCAGGAAGCCCGGGCGCGGATCGGCGCCACCGTGCTCAAGCCCGATCTGCTGCGGCTCGACGACCTGCCGCTGGTCACGCGCCTGGCTGGTCTGCCGATGCTGGAGCGCGGCCAGCGGGTCGAGCTCGACATTCTCGCGATCGACGAGGTCGACCTCGCCGTCGAGCTGCGGCTGCACCGCGTGCTGGGCGAGACGGCGGCGCGGGTCGACGAACTCGACGAGGAGGCCGAGGAGATCCCGGATGCCGGCGGCGAGCCGCTGGAACCGCCGCCGGAGCAGACCCGTCCCGTGTAGATTCCGTCGGCGTCGGCGAACGCCGTCGATACAATCGGCGCGCGTT
>CAYLZU010000060.1:0-2665 GCA_964388005.1 uncultured Burkholderiaceae bacterium | reverse complement strand
CGCGTTGACCCGACTGACCGCCGGATGATGTGGAGCCTGCAACACAACCGCATTCTGCTTGCCGCGATCGGCGTGTCGCTGGCTGTGCACGTGCTGGCGCTGGCGGTGCGTTTCGTCGATCCGGAATCGCTGCGGCTGCGGTCGACCGACCCGTCGCTCGAGGTCATCCTCGTCAATGCGCGTTCGCCGGACCGACCGGGCCGGCCGGAGGCGTACGCGCAGGTGAACCTCGACGGCGGCGGTGCCCACGATGCCGGCCGGCGCACGTCACCGCTGCCCGACCTGAAGGTGAACCGCGACGGCCAGTCCCTGGAGACGGCGCGGGCCCGGGTCGATTCGACGGCGCCGCGGGCGCAACTGCTGACGGCGCCGCAGCCCGACGGGATTGCCGAGGCCAGACAGGCGCCGGCGACGGCGCCGCTGCAGCCCGATGCCGGCAGCGCCGACGAAACGGCCGACGTGCTGGCGCGGATGCAGGCGGAGATCGCGCGCAGCGTCTCCGATTACCAGAAGCGGCCGCGCCGGCATCACTTCATGCCGAGCACCTCGGAGTACCGCTATGCGCGCTACGTCGAGGACTGGCGGGTGTGGGTGGAGCGGATCGGCAACGAGCATTATCCGGAGGAGGCGCGCGGGCGCATCTACGGCACGCTCAGGATGACGGTGGTCATCGGCGCCGACGGCCGGCTGGTGCATGCGGCGATCGACGAGTCGTCCGGATCGCCGGTGCTCGACCGCGCGGCGCGGCACATCGTCAAGCTGTCGGCGCCATTCCCCCCGTTCCCGCCCGAGGTGGCCCGCGACACCGACGTGCTCGAGATCACGCGCACGTGGATCTTCACCCATGACACGTTCGCGACCCGCAGCGGCGAGCGGACGGACAAGCACTAGGCGATGAAGCAGCCCGACAGGTACGCCGTGGTCGGCAATCCGATCGCGCACAGCAAGAGCCCGGAAATTCACCGGATGTTCGCGCGGCAGACGAGGCAGTCGATCACCTACGAGAAGCTGGAGGCGCCGCTCGACGGTTTCGAGGAGTTCGCGCTCGGCCTGCGCGAGGCGGGGTACCGCGGCCTGAACGTCACCATTCCGTTCAAGCTCGATGCCGCGAAGCTCGCCGACCGGCTGACGCCGAGGGCGAGGCTCGCCGGCGCCGTGAACACGCTCAAGTTCGAGCGCGACGCCATCACCGGCGACAACACCGACGGCATCGGCTTCGTCCGCGACATCACGCAGCGTCTGAAATTCCATATCGAGGACGCCGCGATCCTGGTGCTCGGCGCCGGCGGCGGCGTGCGCGGCCTGATCGGCTCGCTGCTCGAGGAGAGGCCGAAGTGGATCGCGGTGGCCAACCGCACCCACGACCGGGCGCAGGAACTGGCCGACGAGTTCGGAGTGCTGGCGCTGTCGTTCGACGAGGTGCCGGCCGAGCACTTCGACCTGGTGATCAACGGCACGGCCACGAGCATGAGCCACACCACGCCGCCGATCGACGCCGAGACCTTCGACGACTGCACGCTCGCCTACGACCTGCTGTATTCGCCGGCGCCGACGCCGTTCATGCAACTGGCCAGCCGCGGCGGCGCGCGCAAGGTGAGCGACGGCCTCGGCATGCTGGTGGAACAGGCGGCCGAATCGTTTCACCTCTGGCGCGGCGTCCGGCCGGACACCGCGGCCGTGTTCAAGGAGCTGCGGCGGTTGCTGAACGCCGAGGGCGGACCGGAGCGCGCCGCGGCGCGATGACGCTCGCCTCCGCCGGCCGCTGGATCCGGCGGCTGGTTCTGCTGGCCGGCCTGGCGCTGCTGGGGCTGCAGCTCTGGTTCCTGGCCTGGGTACTGGTCTACCGCTGGGTCGATCCATCCGAGACCGCGTTCATGGCGCGCGAGCGGGCGCGGATCGAGCGGCTGCGTCCCGGTGCCGGACTGAGGCACCGCTGGGTCGGTTACGACGCGATTTCGCCGCACCTGAAGCGCGCCGTGGTCGCCGCCGAGGATGCCCGCTTCGTCGAACACGAAGGTGTCGACTGGGATGCGGTGAAAGAGGCCCTCGACACCAACCTCAAGCGAGGCCGTCCCGCCCGCGGCGGCAGCACGATCTCGCAGCAGCTGGCCAAGAACCTGTTCCTGTCGCCGGAGCGCAGCTGGCTGCGCAAGGGGCAGGAGCTGGTCATCACGGCGATGATCGAGGCGTCGTGGGACAAGCGGCGCATTCTGGAGGTGTACCTGAATGTCGCCGAGTGGGGCGACGGCGTCTTCGGCGCCGAGGCGGCGGCACGGCACTACTTCGGCACGACCGCCGCCCGGCTCGGTGCCGAGCAGTCGGCGACGCTGGCGGTGATGCTGCCGCGACCGAAGTTCTACGACCGCAACCGCAACTCGGCGTATCTCGTCCAGCGTGCGGCACTGATCCAGCGCTACATGGGTGACTCGGCCATTCCCTGAGCCGGCCCGATCCCGGCCGCGCGGTTCGCTGGCAGCGCCGCCACGGCGCTTGCGGATTCCGGAGCGGCGCCGCCTGTCGTGCCGGCCGCGCCGATCGAACGTAGCTTGCCCCGCCCCCCTGCCGTTCCGACCCACGGGTTCGAGCGGACGCATCCCGCGAAGAAGGATGCCGGTTGCAACGATGGCGAAACCGGCGCCTGCTGCTGCGCCGCGCGCAGCCTGGT
>CAYLZU010000059.1:5857-13422 GCA_964388005.1 uncultured Burkholderiaceae bacterium | reverse complement strand
CCTTCCTGCTCGTCGGCGACATGCGCATGCGGACGATGCACTCGATCCTCTACGCCTTCTCCCAGTTCGACATCGAGGCGGTGGTCGTCTGCCCGCCGGAGATGTCGCTCCTGCCCGAGTTCAAGGCGGAGCTGGACGAGCTCAACGTCCGCTACGTCGAGGCGGAAAGCGTGGCCGAGGCGATCGGCTGCCCAGTCAGGCGGCTCGGCGCGCCGCGGATCCCGGTCGGCTACGCGCCGACGCTGGAGGCGGTGGCGCGCATCGACGCCGCGAAGATCGCGCGCTGCGTGCGGCAGTGGCTGCAGCCGTAGCGGCACGTTGGCGACGGCGCCCTTCGCGCAGCGGCGCCGACGACGCGGTGCCGCCGAATGGAGTTCCACGCGGCCTGCGCGCCGAACCGGAGCAACGATGTCGAACACGACCGGCGAACACCCCGAGGAACCGGCGCCCGACCGGCGCAACACCCCTCGGGTGACGATCCGCATCGAGGAGGCGATCGCCGCCGCGGCGATGGCGCTGATCTGCGTCATCACCTTCGCCAACGTGGTGGTGCGCTACCTCACCAATGCCTCGTTCGCCTTCACCGAGGAGATCTCGGTGTTCCTGCTGGTGGTGCTGACGCTGGTCGGCGCCGCTGCCGCCTTCGCCCGCGACCGCAACATCCGCGTCGACTACCTCGCCCTGAAGCTGCCGCGCCCGGCGCGTCTCGCCCTGGAACTGGCCGGCATGGCGCTGTCGGCGCTGCTGTTCACGCTGGTCGCCTGGTTCGGGTGGCGCTTCTTCCTCGACGACTGGAAGTACGGGACCACCAGCCCGGGGCTGGGCATCCCGCAGTGGGTCTACTCGGTGTGGCTGACGGTGCTGTGCCTGCTGATCGTGGCGCGCATCGGCGGCCGGCTGGTTCGCGCGGCGCGGAAGGCGGACCGTTGAGCATCGTCCTGTTCGGCGGCTTCCTGCTGCTGATGCTGGCCGGCGTGCCGCTGGCCACGGCGCTCGGCGTCACCGGCGCGGCGGTGATCCTCCTTGCCGACCTCGGCTCGATGTCGATCGCCAGCAACGTCTATTCAAGCCTCGCCAAGTACCCGCTGCTGGCGCTGCCGGTGTTCATCCTCGCCGGCATGATCTTCGAGCGCGCCGGTGTCGCCGCCAAGCTGGTGGCGTTCGTCTCGGCGCTGATCGGCCCGCGCCGGGGCGCCCAGGGCGCGGTGGCGATCATCGTCTGCATGTTCCTCGGCGGCATCTCGGGATCGGGGCCCGCCGACGCGGCGGCGGTGGCGATGGTGATGCTGCCGTCGATGACACGCCAGGGCTATCCGCCGGCGTTCTCGGCCAGCATCATCGCCGCCGCCGGCTCCACGGCGATCCTGATCCCGCCGTCGATCGCGTTCGTGATCTTCACCGTGCTGGTGCCGCAGGTGTCGGTGCCGGCGCTGTTCGCCGCCGGCATGATCCCGGGCCTGCTGGCGGGGCTGTCGCTGCTGCTGCCGGCGATCGTCTTCGCCCGCCGCTACGGGTGGGGCAGCGGCGAAGCGGCCGAGCGGCAGAACCTGCTGGCGGTGCTGAAGGACGCCAGCTGGGGCATCGCCGCGCCGGTGATCATCCTCGGCGGCCTGCGCACCGGCGCCTTCACGCCGACCGAGGCGGCGGTGGTGGCGGTGTTCTACGGCCTGTTCGTCGGCACCGTGATCTACCGCACGCTCGACGCCCGCAAGCTGTACCGCGTCCTGGTCGACTCGGCCGAGATCTCGGCGGTGGTGATGCTGATCATCGCCTGTGCCGGCATCTTCGCCCACGCCGGCTCCACCCTCGGCGCCTTCGACGCCATGGCCAGGGGAATGCTCGGCATCACCAGCGAGGAGCACCTGATGCTGGCGATGATCATGCTGCTGCTGCTCGTGGCCGGCATGCTGCTCGACGCGGCGTCGATCTTCCTGATCTTCCTGCCGATCCTGATTCCGATCGTCAATGCGTTCGGCTGGGACATGACCTGGTTCGCGGTGCTGATGACGATGAACATGGCGATCGGCCAGTTCACGCCGCCGATGGCGGTCAACCTGCTGGTGACGACGCGCATCGCCGGCATCGGCGTCGAGCAGACCCTGCGCTGGGTCGGCTGGATGGTGGCATCGATGCTGTGCGCGCTGGCGCTGGTTGCGGCCTTTCCGCAGCTCGCGCTATGGTTGCCGGCCCGGCTCGGCTACTGAACCGGCGGCCGGCACAACACGGAGACGCCTCATGCAACGCAGGAACCTGTTCATCGCCCTGGCCGCCGCCATCGGGCTCGCCTTCGGCGGCGCCGCGCAGGCGCAGGGCAAGTACAAGGACGAATACAAGCTGTCGACGGTCGTCGGCCCCGCCTTCCCCTGGGGCAAGGGCGCCGAGATCTGGATCGACCTCGTCAAGCAGCGCACCAACGGCCGCATCAACATCAAGCTGTATCCCGGCGTGTCGCTGGTCCAGGGCGACCAGACGCGCGAGTTCACCGCCATCCGCCAGGGGATCATCGACATGGCGATCGGCTCGACCATCAACTGGTCGCCGCAGGTCAAGGAACTGAACCTGTTCTCGCTGCCGTTCCTGATGCCCGATTACAAGGCGATCGACGCCCTGACGCAGGGCCAGGTCGGCAAGGAGATCTTCGCCATCCTCGAAAAGCAGGGCGTGGTACCGCTCGCCTGGGGCGAGAACGGCTTCCGGGAGCTCACCAACTCGAAGCGCGAGGTGCGCAAGCCCGACGACCTGAAGGGCCTGAAGATCCGCGTCGTCGGCTCGCCGCTGTTCCTGGCCACCTTCCAGGCGCTCGGCGCCAACCCGACGCAGATGAGCTGGGCCGACGCGCAGCCGGCCTTCGCCTCCGGCGCCGTCGACGGCCAGGAGAACCCGATGTCGATCTTCACCGCCGCCAAGCTGCACACGGTCGGGCAGAAGAACGTGACGATGTGGGGCTATGTCGCCGACCCGCTGATCTTCGTCGTCA
This sequence comes from uncultured Burkholderiaceae bacterium, assembly GCA_964388005.1. Lineage (GTDB taxonomy): Bacteria > Pseudomonadota > Gammaproteobacteria > Burkholderiales > Burkholderiaceae_F > JADJWR01. The sequence goes on along the minus strand of CAYLZU010000059.1, from coordinate 10,445 downwards.
ACAAGGAAGTATGGGAGAGCTGGACCCCGGCCGACCGCGAAATCGTGCGCCAGGCCGCGATCGACGCCGGCAGGCAGGAGATCGCCATCGCCCGCAAGGGGCTCGACGAGCCCGGCCAGCCGCTGGTCAAGGAGATCGAGGCGATGGGCGTCAAGGTCACCCGGCTCACACCGGCCGAGCGCAACGAGTTCGTCAACGCCACCCGCCGCGTCTACGCGCAGTGGAAGGGCCAGGTCGGCCCCGATCTGGTCAACAAGGCGGAAGCCGCGGTGGCGGCGCGCAAGTAGCAACGCGAACCCGCCGCGACGCCGCCGGATCGGCAACGGTCCGGCGGCGTTTTCGTGGGCGCGGCCAGACGGATGATCCCGCTGCGCTTGCTCAAGCTGCGGTCACACAGCAGTAGGAAAATGAAAGTTGGGCCGGCAGCCGCCGGCCGTGCATCCACGCAAGGAGACTGACATGGCAGGCAAGAAGATCCTGATGCTCTGCGGCGACTTCGGCGAGGACTACGAGACGATGGTGCCGTTCCAGGCCCTGGCCGCGGTCGGCCACACGGTGCACGCGGTGTGCCCGGACAAGAAGGCCGGCGACCACATCGCGACCTCGATCCACGACTTCGAGGGCCAGCAGACCTACAGCGAGAAGCGCGGCCACAACTTCACCCTGAACGCGACCTTCGCCGAGGTGAAGCCGGAAAACTATGACGCGCTCGTCATCCCCGGCGGCCGCGCCCCCGAGTACCTGCGGCTGAACCCGGCGGTGATCGAGTGCGTGCGCCACTTCATGAAGGCCAACAAGCCGGTGGCCGCCATCTGCCACGGCGCCCAGATCCTCGCCGCCGCCCGCGTGCTCGAAGGGCGCCGCTGCTCCGCCTATCCCGCCTGCCGGCCGGAGGTCGAACTGGCGCGCGGCACCTACGCCGAGATCGCGATCGACGGCGCGGTCACCGACGGCAACCTGGTCACCGCCCCGGCCTGGCCGGCGCATCCGGCCTGGATCGCGCAGTTCCTGCAGGTGCTCGGCACGCGCATCAGCCTCTGATCGTCCGCTCACGCGCCGGCGACAGCCGGCGCGGCGGCGCTCACCGCGATCGCCGTCCTCGCGCGGGCGCACTGTCGGCCCGGCGCCACCTGTCGGCGGCGGTGCCGCCGCCGCCCCTAGACTGGAAATCCCAGGCGAACGAGGCGGGCGGGCCGCACGGTGGACGCGACGGAGATCCGCAAGGCAGTTCTCGGCATCGTCGCGTCGATCGCGCCGGAAGGCGATGTCGGCGCCCTGCGGCCGGAGCAGCCATTGCGCCGGCAGATCGACCTCGATTCGATGGACTGGCAGAACGTGCTCGCGGCGCTGAGCGAGCGGCTCGCCATCGACATTCCCGAGGCCGACGCCGGAACGCTCGAAACGCTCGACGCGATCGTCGCCTTCCTGGCGGCACGGCTCGAGGCCGGTCGTCATCCGGCGCCATCGCCGCGGCCGGAGCCGCCGCTGGCGGGCACCCGGCATGTGATCAACGGCATTCCGGTCACGCTGCGGCCGATGCGTGCCGACGACCTGCCGCTGGAGGCGGAGTTCGTCCGCCACCTGTCGCTGGAGAGCCGCTACGACCGCTTCATGGTCACGGTGAGCGAACTGCCGGCCGCCAAGCTGAAGTACCTGACCGACGTCGACCAGTCGACCCACGTGGCGCTGGTGGCGACGACCGAGCGCGACACCGGCGAGGAGATCGTCGGCGTCGTGCGCTACATCGTCGGCCCCGACGGCACGAGCTGCGAGTTCGCGATCGCCATCGCCGACGGCTGGCACCGGTCGGGACTGGCCGGCATCCTGATGCGGGCCCTGATCGACATCGCACGGGCGCGCGGGCTGCGCACGATGGAAGGATTCGTGCTGGCGGCGAACGCGCCGATGCTGCGCTTCGCGCGCCAGCTCGGATTCCAGGTGCGACGCGACGCACAGGACCGCGACACGCTGCGCGTGGTGCGCGACCTGTGACGCCGAGGCGTTCGTGCTTGCGGCCCGCGCCCGACCGGGCGACGTCGCGGCGCGGGCGGGACCTACTCCGCCCGCAGCGCCTCGACCGGATCGAGCCGGGAGGCGCGCACCGCCGGCAGGACGCCGGCGACGAGCCCGATCAACCCGCTCGCCACCACCGCCAGCACCGCATAGAGCACCGGTGTCTCGACCGGCAGCGCCGGCACCACCGTCCGCAGCGCCTGCGCCAGGCCGAGGCCGAAGGCCAGGCCGGCCAGGCCGCCGAGCACCGCCAGCACCACCGCCTCGCCGAGGAACAGGCCGAGGATCGTGCGCCGCTCGGCTCCCAGCGCCACCATCAGCCCGACCTCGTTGGTGCGCTCGGCCACGGCGATGGTCATGATGGTGACGATGCCGACCGACCCCACCGCGAGCGAGATGCTGCCGAGCGCGCCGACCGCCATCGTCAGGATGTCGAGGATGTTCGACAGGGTGCGCAGCATCTCCTCCTGGGTGGTGACGGTGAAGTCCTCGCGGCCGTGGCGGGCGGCGAGGATCCCGGTCACCGCGGCGACCACCGGCGCGACCTCGGCGCCCTCCTCGTAGGACAGGTGGATCTCGGAGAGGCCGTCCCGGTTGAACAGCTCCAGCGCCCGCGCCGCCGGAATGAAGGCGGTGTCGTCGAGATCGATGCCGATGAACTGGCCCTTCGGCTCCAGCACGCCGATGACGCGGAACTGCAGCCCGGCGATGCGCACCTTGGCGCCGAGCGCGTTGTCGGTGCCGAACAGCTCGCGCTTCAGCGTCGGCCCGAGCACCACCAGCGCCCGCGCCTGCGACGGCTCTTCGGGAGGCAGGAACTGGCCGATGCGCACGCTCATGTTGAACACGCGGGTGGCGTCGGCGCCGACGCCGTAGACGGTCGTGCGCCGCGTCCGCCCGCCGGCGGCGACCTCGGCGTTGCCCCAGGCGGTCGGCGCCACGCCGGTCACGCGCGGCACGCGGGCGAGCGCCACCGCGTCGTCGATCGTCAGCGGCCGCACCGACGTCGGCAGTCCCGACGGCGGCCCGCCGCCGACCTTGACCTTGCCCGGCGCGATGGCGATCACGTTGGTGCCGAACTGCGAGAACTCGGCCAGCACGTAGCGGTGGATGCCCTCGCCGATCGAGGTCAGCAGGATCACCGCGGCGATGCCGACGGCGATGCCGCTCAGGGTCAGGACGCTGCGCAGCCGGTGGGCGGTGATGGCGCGCAGGGCGAGGAAAACGGCGTCGCGGACGATCATCGACGCGCCAGCGCCTCCACCGGGTCGAGCGCCGCCGCGCGGCGCGCCGGCATGACGCCGAACAGCACGCCGGTCACGAGCGCGGTGCCGAGCGCGGCCAGCACCGCCCAGTCCGGCGGATACGCGGGCAGGGTCGGGTACAGGGAGCGGATCACCCAGGCGCCGCCGTGACCGATCGCGTAGCCGGCCAGCGCCCCGGCGAACGACAGCATCGCCGCCTCGACCAGGAACAGCAGCCGGATCGTGCCGCCGCTGCCGCCGAGCGCCTTCATCAGCCCGATCTCGGCCCGCCGCTGCGTCACCGACACCAGCATCACGTTCATCACCAGGATGCCGGCCACCGCGAGGCTGATGGCGGCGATGCCGGCGACGCCGAGCGTCAGCGTGCCGAGCAGCCGGTCGAAGGTGGCGAGCACGGCATCCTGCGTGATGACGGTGACGTCCTCTTCGCCGCCGTGGCGCTCCTTCAGCAGCGCCGTGGCCTGCCGCTTGGCGGCTTCGAGCAGGTCGCGGTTGCGGGTCTCGATCAGGATGCGGAACAGGGTGTTGCTGTTGAACATCGCCTGGGCGAGGGCCACCGGCACGATCGCCAGTTCGTCGGTGTTCATCCCCAGGCCGCTGCCGCTCGCCGCCAGCACGCCGATGACGCGGAAGCGCCGGTCGCCGATGCGGACGAACTGGCCCAGCGCCGGCTCGGCGCCGAACAGATCCGAGCGCAGCCTGGCCCCGATCACCATCACCGGCGAGCCGCGGTCCCAGTCCTCGGCCGGCAGGAAGCGGCCCTGCGCCATCGTGAAACGGCGGACCTCCAGGAACTCGGCCGTGCTACCGACCACCAGCGTGTCGCGCAGTCGGCCGCCGACGCTGATCTCGGAGGTGCCGACCGCCACCGGCGCCACCCGCAGCACCGCCGGCAGCCGCGTGATCGCGCGCGCATCCTCGATCGTCAGGTCGCGCGGCGTGGTCGTCACCGCGCTGCCCGGATTGATGCCGCCGGTGGCGGTGCGGCCCGGCAGCACGATCACCAGGTTCGAGCCGAGCGCGGTGAACTCCCGCACCACGTAGCGGCGGGCGCCGTCGCCGAGCGCGGTCAGGACGACCACCGCGGCGACGCCGATGGCCATCGCCAGCGCCAGCAGCACGGTGCGCAGCGGATTGCTGGCGGCGGCGGCGGCGGCGGAGGCGAAGACGTCGCCGACCCGCATCAGCCCGCCAGGCCGGCGCCGCGGCCGGAGTCGCGCCGGATCGCGCCGTCTTCCATGTAGATGCGGCGGCGGGCGCGGTCGCCGAGCGCCTGGTCGTGCGTGACCATGATCAGCGTCACGCCGCGC
>CAYLZU010000059.1:1474-5847 GCA_964388005.1 uncultured Burkholderiaceae bacterium | reverse complement strand
CAGCATCGCCGGCCGCATCACCGTGGCGCGGGCGATCGCCACCCGCTGCCGCTGGCCGCCCGACAGTTCATCCGGGCGATGGTTGGCGCGGTCGGCCAACCCGAAGTCGGCCAGCGCCTTCTCGACTCTCGGCGCGCGATCGCCCGCCGCGACGCCGGCCAGCATCATCGGCAGGGCGATGTTCTCCGCCGCCGTCAGCCGCGGCACCAGGTGGAAGCTCTGGAACACGAAGCCGATGCGCTGGCTGCGCACGCGCGCCTGCTCGGCGGCCGACAGGGTGGTGACGTCACGCCCTTCGAGCCGGTAGCGACCGGCGCTGGGCGAGTCGAGCAGGCCGAGCACGTTCAGCAGCGTCGACTTGCCGGAGCCCGACGGCCCCATCACCGACAGGTACTCGCCGGCGTCGATCGCGAGATCGATGCCGGCCAGCGCCCGCACGACGCTGTCGCCGAGGCGAAACACGCGCTCGATGCCCGCCAGTTCGATCTGCGGGCCGCCGGCCCTGCCACCATCGGCCCGCGGCCCGGGCGACCTCGCCTCGGCCGAGCGGTGCCCGCTCTTCGCCTCGCTCACTTGCCCTTGCTTTCGGTCTCGGCCACCGCCGCCGCGCCGGCCCTGACGCCGGCGCGCTCCAGCGAAGTCACGATGCGGTCGCCGGCGGCGAGGCCGTCGACGATCTCCGTGTACTCCCAGTTGGCGAGACCCGTCTTCACCTTGCGCTCGGCGAGCCTGCCGCCTTCGAGGACCAGCACGCGCCCGCCTTCGAGCAGGGCCGCGGTCGGCACCCGCAGCGTGTCCTTGCGCACGTCGAGGATCACCTCGACGTCGGCGCTGTAACCGACCAGCAGCCTTCCGGGCGCGGCGGGATCGTCGAAGTCGACCTCGATGTCGACCGTGCGCGCCTGCTTCTCCACCGCCGACACGTACGGCGCGATGCGCCGCACCTTGCCGGGGAAGCTGCGCTTCGGCAGCGCGTCGAGCGTGATCCGCACCGGCTGGCCGACCTGGATCTTCGGCGCGTCGACCTCGTCCATCGGCGCCTTGACGTACAGGCAGCTCTCGTCGATGAGATCGATCGCCGGCGGTGTCGCCACCCCCGGCGGCGACGGCGTCGAGTATTCACCGACCTCGCCGACGATCTTCGCCACCGTGCCGTCGAACGGCGCGATCAGCACCGTTCGCCCCTGAACGACGCGGGTGACGTTGACCCGCGCCTCGGCCTGCGCCACATCGGTCTTGGCCGTGGCGCAGGCGGCGCTGCGCGCATCGGCCTCGACGCGCGCCGCGTCGTAGGCGCTTTCCGAGATGAAGCCCTGCTTGAACAGGCCGAGCCTGCGCTCGGCCTCGCGCACGGCGTTCTCCGCCACCGTGCAGGCCTCGACCACGCGCCTGCGCGCTGTCTCCAGCGCCGCCGAAGCGAGGCGCTGCTCGGCCTGCTGGTCGGCATTCCACAGCTGCATCAGCAGCTGGCCCTTCTTCACCTTGTCGCCTTCCTTGACCGCCAGCACTTCGATCCGGCCGCCGGAGATGGTGGACAGCTTCGTGCGCTGGCAGGCCTCGACCGTGCCGGCGCGGGTGTTGGCGACCGTCGATTCGACGACGCCGCGGCCGACCTCGGCCAGCACCACCTCGATCGGCTTCGGCCGGCCGAGCCACCAGACCGGCGCGGCGGCAGCGGCGATCAGCAGGGCAGTGATCAGCAGGCGCCGCGTCCAGCGGCCGGAGGTCGAGGTCGTCATCTTCGATGAGCCGAATGCGCGAGTTGCGGTGTAACACAGCCGCGATGCTGCATCAGGCCCGAGCCGGGCTGGCCGCGGCCCGCGGCGCCCGGCAGCATTCGCTGACACAGGTCAACCAGCGGCAGGCGAATGTGCCCGCTGTCCCGGCGACTCCTGCGCGCGGCGCGCGGCGCCGCAGCGGCGCAGCCGCACCGCCAGCGTCCACAGCACGTTGACCACCACCCATGTCATGACCCCACCGACGACGGCGAACGCGGCGAGGCCAGCGAACAGCGGCTTGCCGATGTGGCGCGCCGTCGCCATCCAGGTCTCTTCGCCCTCGATCGTCCCGCCCGCCAGCGCGGCAGCCTTCACCTCGTCGACGCCCTGCCCCAGCAGCGACGAGCCCGTCGAGGTTCACCACGACCCTTGGAACTGGAGCCGCGCCAACCGTCGAAGCGGCAGGCAGCCGCTTCGCCATCGGCGAAGGACACGCCAGCTCCGGCCGCGTCATCGCTGCGGCGGCGCGATTTCCGGTTTGAGGCCGAGCCGCCGCGCGCGCCGGATCAGGCGGCGATCGTCGAAGGTGACGAATCGCTCGCAGCCTGCGCTGCATGTCCAGTGCAGCGCGTCGGCGAAGTCCAGACCCTGCCGGTGCAGATCGATCGCGTCCTTGACCGCCTCCCACCGCTCCACGGTGACGTGCGGCATGCCCAGCAGATGCTCGATGGCCTGGCAGAAGGACTCCGGCGCGACCGCGTAGAAGCCACGCATCACCCACTCCAGTTCGAGCACCACCGTCAGCGGAACGAACACCGCCGCCGACTCGACGACGACGCGGCGCGCCAGCGGCCGCTGGCGGCGAGCCTCGGGATCCGAAGGATCGTCGCAGTAAAAGCGCGCCAGGATGTTGGTGTCGACGGCGATCACTTCCGGCTGCGCCGGCGCTTGAGCAGGGCCGCCGGATCGAATTCCGACAATCGCCTCGGCGGACTTCCCGGCGGGGCCGGCTTGACCTTCACCATGCCGTAGCCCTCGGCCGGATTGCTCGGCTTGACCCGTCGCCTCACGTGCAGGCGGATGGTTCCGCCTTCGTCGACGAACTCCACCTGCGTGCCGGGCGTCAGTTCATACCGAACCCGGATCTCGGCCGGGATGACGACCTGTCCCTTTTCCGTAAGCGTTGCTGCAGGCATGTGCTTCCTTTGACGCTCGTGTCGAAATACCCCGGTCCGGGCTTCGAACGCCGGCCATGATTCTAGCGGATCGCTTACCAGGTAAGCGCCACCTCATGTGAGCCGCGCGCATGACCCATGCGCCGAAGCGAGGTGCGCAGCGCGCCTTCGGCCCGGCTTGAGTCCGCGGTCGCCCCCTGGGCCGAAGACCTGCCGCTTCGGGACGCATCCCGTACGCGCAGCGCGGAAAAGCCGGCGGCGGCGACTTGTCGCCCAGGTGCAGGTTTCGCCGCCGGAGTCGTGGTTCCACCGAAGGAGCGGCGCACGACCCTTCGCCCGCGCGCGACGTTTTGCCCGCGGGTCCGCCGTCCGCGTCGTCCCGTCGTGGCGTGCCTCCGCGGGATCGGCTCGCCGGGATCGGGGGCCGAACGTTGCCGTCGTTTCGCTGCGCCGGCGAAGGGGTATCGACGCCATCGCATCGGCCCTCGCCGCCGCCTGCCTACACTAGGCGGTTTGCGCCGGATTTCCGGCGCCGCTGGACGTTGCACCGATGCCCGACGATCCCCATCGCACCGACACCGCGCGCGCGATCCGCATCCGCGGCGCGCGGCAGAACAACCTCAAGGACCTCGACCTCGACCTGCCGACCGGCGAGCTGATCGTCGTCACCGGCGTCTCCGGCTCGGGCAAGAGTTCGCTCGTCTTCGACACGCTCTACGCCGAGGGACAGCGGCGCTACGTCGAGACCTTTTCGCCGTACGCGCGGCAGTTCCTCGACCGCATGGACCGGCCGCAGGTGGATCGCATCGAGGGGGTGCCGCCGGCCATCGCCATCGACCAGACCAACCCGGTGCGCACCTCGCGCTCGACGGTCGGCACGATGACCGAGCTGAACGACCACCTGAAGCTGCTGTACGCCCGCGCCGGCCTGCTCTTCTGCCGCGGCTGCGGCCGCCGGGTGCGGCGCGACACACCGGGCAGCATCTTCGAGACGCTGTCGGAGCGCTGCGCGGCGCGCGGCGACCCGCGCCTCGTGCTGACCTTCCCGGTGCGGGTGCCGGCCAACTTCGGCGAAGACGAGATCCGCGCTCACCTCGAGGCGCAAGGGTACACGCGGGTGTTCACGCAGCGGCGTGCCGCCGATGCGGCGGGCGCCGGCAGGCCGCAGGCATCCCCCGACGCCGGCGCGAGGCCGGCCGCGGCACCGACGCCCGCTTCGCTCCGGCCGGCGGCAGATCCGGGCAAGCGGCGCGGCGCGCCCAAGGATGCCGGCGGCGAACTGATCCTCGACGTGGTGCAGGACCGGCTGCGCCTCGGCAGCGCCGATCGGCAGCGGGTGATGGAGGCGCTGGAGTCCGCGCTGCGCTTCGGCGGCGGGCGCGTCGACGCGCAGGTGCTCGACGAAGGCGGCAGCGCCCGCGAGACCTGGAAGTTCTCCGACGACCTGCACTGCGCCGACTGCGACATCCACTACGCCGAG
>CAYLZU010000059.1:0-1464 GCA_964388005.1 uncultured Burkholderiaceae bacterium | reverse complement strand
GACTGCCAGCGCGACCTGGTGAAGCTGGCGCCGAAGTTCGGCGTGCCGCTCGATACGCCGTGGAACCTGCTCGACGAGCCGCACAAGCGCTGGGTGATGGACGGCGAGCCGGGCTTTTCCGGCAAATGGCAGACGCAGTGGTACGGCATCAAGCGCTTCTTCGCCTGGCTCGAAAGCAAGGCCTACAAGATGCACGTGCGGGTGCTGCTGTCGCGCTACCGCGCCTACACGCCGTGCGCGGCCTGCGCGGGCGCGCGGCTGAAGCCGGACGCGCTGCTGTGGCGGGTGGGCGCGAAGGACGACGCCGACGCGGCGCTTGCGCCTGGACCGGCCGGCAGTTACCGCCGCTACAGGCCGACCGGCGCCGCGTGGAGCGACGCCCAGCTCGAATCGATGCCGGGGCTGTCGATCCACGACCTGATGCTGTTGCCGATCGAGCGCGTGCGGACTTTCTTCGACCGCCTGAACTTCGGCGACTGCCGCCGGGCTGCCCCAGGGCAGTCGCATGCCCCCGCAGGGGGCGGGCGCGAAGCGGCCGGGGGCGGACAGCCTCGCGGCGTGCTCGAAGAAGCGACCGAACTGCTGCTGGAGGAAGTGCGGGCGCGGCTGAAGTTCCTGTGCGACGTCGGCCTGGGGTATCTCACCCTCGACCGGCAGAGCCGCACGCTCTCCGGCGGCGAGGTGCAGCGGATCAACCTGACCACCGCCCTCGGCACCTCGCTGGTGAACACGCTGTTCGTGCTCGACGAGCCGTCGATCGGCCTGCATCCGCGCGACATGCACCGGGTGATCGAGGTCATGCACCGGCTGCGCTCGGCCGGCAACTCGCTGGTGGTCGTCGAGCACGACCCGCAGGTGATGCTGGCGGCGGACCGGATGATCGACATGGGGCCGGGGCCGGGCGAGCGCGGCGGCCGCATCGTCTTCAACGGCACGCCGGTCGAGATCCAGGCCGCCGACACGCTGACCGGGCTGTATCTGTCGGGCCGCAGGCAGGTCGAACTGCCGCTGCTGACCACCGGCGGTTACGCCACCCGCAACGTGCGGCCGAACACGCCGCGGCTGGTGCTCGAAGGCGCGCGCGAGCACAACCTGAAGAACGTTTCGGTCGAAGTGCCGCTGAATCACCTGGTGGTGATCACGGGTGTGTCCGGCTCGGGCAAGAGCACGCTGGTGGCCGACGTGCTGTATCCGGCGCTGGCCAAGGCCAAGGGCAAGGCGACCGAGGCGCCGGGCGCCTTCGACCGGCTGCTGGGCGATGACTGGATCGCCGATGTCGCCATGGTCGACCAGTCGCCGATCGGCAAGACCACGCGGTCCAATCCGGCCAGCTACGTGGGCGCGTGGGATGCCATCCGGCAGCTGTTCGCCAGGGCGCCGCTCGCCGAGGAGCGTGGCTACACGGCGGGGCACTTCAGCTTCAACGCCGGCGACGGCCGCTGCCCGACCTGCGGCGGCAACGGC
>CAYLZU010000058.1:0-13463 GCA_964388005.1 uncultured Burkholderiaceae bacterium | reverse complement strand
GCGCGCCGCCGACGGATAGTCGACCCAGTGGTAGATGCAGCGGCGCTTCACCGCGTCGTGGATCTCGCGCGTGCGGTTGGAGGTGATGATCACCACCGGCGGCTCGGTGGCGGCGACGGTCTTCCACTCGGGAATCGTGATCTGCCAGTCCGACAGCACTTCCAGCAGGTAGGCCTCGAAGGGTTCGTCGGTGCGGTCGAGTTCGTCGATCAGCAGCACCGGCGGCGTCGCGTGCGGCAGCAGCGCCCGCAGCAGCGGCCGCTCGATGAGGAAGCGGCCGGTGAAGAGCCCCTCGGCCAGTTGATCGCGCGCGGTCTCTTTCGCCTCGGCGAGCCGGATCTCGAGCATCTGCCGCGCGTAGTTCCACTCATAGGCCGCGGCGTTGACGTCCAGCCCCTCGTAGCACTGCAGGCGAATGAGATCGGCCTTCAGGCCGGCGGCGAGCACCTTGGCGATCTCCGTCTTGCCGGTGCCGGGCTCGCCTTCGAGGAACAGCGGCCGCTTCAGTTTCAGCGACAGGAACACCGCCGTGGCGAGCTGGCGGTCGGCAACGTAGTTCTGCCCGGCGAGCAGGGCGGCGGTGGTGTCGATGGAGTTGGGCGCGGCGTTCATGGCCGCAACCATAACCGATCGGGCGGCAGCAGGCACTCAGACTTCAGCTCCTGACCGCGAGAAGGCGATGATGACGCGCAGCTCGGACCGGCAGCAGGCGCGCCGTCCGTCACTTCAAAGGTCAGGGGCAAGGCCAACCAAAGAGCCCGCCGGCTGGGCGAGCTCTTCCCCAGGGCCTTGCCGACTATCGATTGAGCGGCGGAGTCTCAGCGTTAGTTGAACAGTTACCGGTCACGGCTTGCGACGTCGCGTAGCCGCAAGACCGGCGAGGCCAAGTCCCAGAAGCGCGAGAGTGCCAGGCTCGGGAATGGCGCCAACATCATCGCGCACGACACGGTTGTCCACGACGTTCAGTCCAACGATCGTCGCCGTGTAACCATAAGGCAAGTTGAACACCGGCCCGCTAAGCGGAAAGTAGAGCGTATCCATCGCATACACGCCACCGGAGGCGGCCCCCGAGTTCTCGACCAGGCCGAGCAGACTCAGCGTCATGTCCACTGGCACTCCGACGGGGACCCAGAAAAGCGGCGTGACGCTGGTTCCGTTGAGGTTCCTTGTGCCGTCTGAGGACACAACGCCTGGGATCTCCCCGAGGTCTCCGGTATAAGTGAACGTTCGCCCGCTGCCCGATGCGTAATCCACGTACCGACCGAAAAAGAATCCCACCGTGCCGAAGCCGGCCGCAGTCATCGCCAGGTTGATGCGGGCTTCTCTCGTACTTCCTCCATTGACGACGCCGGACGGAAATCCGGCGTCGAAGTGCAGATTCAGCGAGGCCTGGATCGGACCTGATCCCGCGGGACCTTGGATGGTGAACTGGGTCTCAACCCGCGCAAGCGCATTGAACGACGTGGCCGATCCCTCCCACGCGCTGACTCCGTCCGCCGATACGCCGAGTCCGAACTCGCTCGCCTTCGCTGAGACATTGCCCCAGAAATACGGTCCGCACGATACTTGCGAAATCGCGGAGAACTGCGGAGATGTGGTTCCCGTGTTTGACACGTACGACGGCGGGCATGGGGCGCTCACGTTTGCCGTGTAGATGGCGGAAGCGATTGCTGGCTCGCCCGGATGGCCAATCGACAGGAACAGGCCCAACAGCCAGCCCAGGGTAGGGAAGCCGCCCTGGAAGCTTTGGGTCGCCCAAGGTGTGGCCAGGCGTCTCGGCCAGGTTCCGAATGTGAAGCGCATGGCTGATCCTCCGTAAGTCGCGGCCGCCTTGCTGCAAGGGGCCAGTAGCTTGGTTTGCATCGCGAGTTCCGCTTATGTCGCCCGCTTCAATTCTTCAAGTGCATCGTGAACGCAGGAGATGACGTCGGTGAATATTGCTGAAATCAAGCGGGACCACGGTTCTCCACGCAAGATGCATGCCGCCCTGACATTTCAACAGCTTGCGGTTTTTCGCGAGCGCGAGTGTTAGTTCAGGCGACTCCGCAAATTGACGGAGGCCATCTCCGTCATTGCCGCCGTCTGGGGTCGATGCCTCCGCCTCGCGTGCGACGCACCTTTCCTGTTGCCAGATGGGCGACACGACGTGGCTGATGCGCATCGAGAGGCACGTCGTGCCAGCAACAAGAGAAGTCGCCGGAGCGTGCTTGCGACACTCCGCCGGCAGTTTCTCTTTCCGCACCAGCATTGCTTGAGTGATTGGCGCCATTGACCTCTACTTGCCCCCCTCGCTGCTGGCACTTGAGGAGCGAAAGCGGTGCAACACAGGCCATCGCCAGCCGGACCACCTGCGTCTGTCGCCGCGCCCCGGTTTTGGCCAGGACGCGTTCCAGATGCGTGCGTACCGTGGCCACGGCGACGTTCTGCCGCCGCGCGAACTCCTGAAGAGTTTCGCCCGCGGCGAGTGCTGCGGTGAGCCGTGCCTCGGCGCGCGTCAGTCCGAAGGCAGCGACCAGTCGCTCGGCGTCAACTGCAAGGGGGCGCGCCGTGTTGAGCAACGCGAGCACGTGTGCTGCACTGCCTGCCTCGTCGGTGAGCCGCGAAAGCCGTTCGAGAAGAATCGGCGGCCGGCCGTCGGCACGCGCGACTGCCAGGGGCAGAGCGCCGGCAGAGGCCGGCTCCGCGAGCCACTGCCTTGCGCGCACCTGCATGGCCACAGGCCGCAGCGCGAGTACGCCGGCCTCGATCGACAGCGCCTTGTCTTCGGCAAGCAGGGCCTGGGCCGCGCGATTTGCGTACATGACTCGCCAGCCGGGGTCGATCTCGACGATGCCGAAGGCGAGAGACTCGACGATGCGGTGCTGGAGGCCAGCGGACATCGTGGCGGCGACCGCCGGCGGTTCGTCGACTGGCCGCGGCGCTTCCGATTCGCTAATGATGTCCAGGGGAGCCCGCTGTTTGCAGCCAACGGTCTCGCACGCTTCGTCGACTTGAACCATTTCGATCGTCAATCGCTGCCCCACTCCCCCTGCAGCCGAAGCCGACTGCGCAGCGGCATCGGCCACTACGTCACCGGCATTGCCGGCGGCCTGGAGCCGTCCTAACCCAGCCCTCGGCGCGCGGGACGAAGCTTGCGGATCGGGCGTCAATGCACCGTCAATACGATCGCCTGGGTAGTTGCTGCCGAAGGCGCGCTTCGCCGCATCGCCAGAAATCTCCGGCAAGGCTCGATCGATCGAAAAGCGAAGCGAGCGAGCGGGAGCCGGCACTCAGCGAAACCGGCGGCCGGGCACGCCGCGCTCGCCGGGAACGGGCGGCAAAAGCGTTGTCCAGCGCAGTACGAACTTGATCAGGTACGGGGCGAATCGTCGGCCGCAGCGCCCGGCGCATGCGCGGCGCGGCGCAGAAAGTCCGCGAGATGTTCCGGCGCGTCGAACAGGCGCGGCTCGTCGTCGTCGGCGGCGCGCACCGACGCGCAGAAGCGCCCGTCGAGCTCCCAGACGCGAACCACGAACAGGTGGACCTCGGCCATGGGGCCCTCGGTCGGTCGATCCGTCAACCTTAGGTTGACAGCGTTTGTCCGGCGTTTGCGGCTTCCGTCGCCTCGGCGATCAAGAGGATCCGTTCGATCACGCCGTCGACAGTTGCGGGATCAGACGCCGCTTCCCGCTGCTCGGCTGGCGTCAATGCCAGTTCGCCGGTCCAGCGCAGGGCGCTGTCGCGAACGCCGGCGTCGAACAGCGGATGGTCGATGACCGCCTGCCAGGCACGCGCGGCGTCGATCCTGTCTCCTGTGTCGCGCAGGCATTCGCCGAAGAACAGAACGACATGCAGCATTTCGTACTGCCAGCCGCCCTCGGCCGCGCGGCGTGCCGCTGGTGCGAGCAGCCGGACAGCATCGCCAAGGCCGCCGCGTTTGGCCGCGATGCGCGCCAGGTTGTACTCGACACGCGTCAGCCGTCGAAGGTCTCCCAGGCGCCGGAATCGTTCGGCGACGCTGCGCAGGTGACGCTCTGCCGCCTCGAGCGCGCCGAGATCGATCTCCACGGCGCCGAGCGTGAATTCCGCCCTCGACTGGAGCGAATCGATGCGGAACTCGGAAGCCAACTTCAGCGCTCCTTCAAGCAACTTTCTGGCCTCCGCCCATTCGGCGCGCTCCATGTAGACACCCGCCAGGTTGATCATCACGCGCGCCGCCGACAACCGATGGCCGAGTTCGGTTTCCAGCGCCAGCGCCTCGCGTCCGCTGCGCTCCGCGTCGTCGTAACGGCCGTCGAGCTTGTCGACCGCACACAGGTTGTTCAACGCGGCCGCTTCTTCACTGCGGTCGCCGGCCCGGCGCGCGATCCGAAGCGCCCGCAATTGGTGGCGTCTGGCGCGCGCTCGCTGCCCCATTTCACGGTAGCTCGCAGCCACCCACGACAAATAGCCGGCGAGGTCGCCGGTGTTGCCGGAACGCAGCGCCAGGGCGAAAGTAGGCCTAAGCGCGGACAGCGCCATTGTCGGACCGAATCCGCCTCGGATGCACAGCGACGCGAACGTGCTGCGCAAACGAATCTGCGCACCAACTGACGATGCGTCGGTGATGGGCAACTCGAGTACCGGTCTCAACTGCTGCAGGCCTTCCGCACGACGCTCGCGCAGGTTGAAATAGGTACCCCAGACCGCGACCGTCGCGCCGATGAGGTCCATGCGTCGGCGCGACAGCGCCCAATGCCAGGCGGCCACGCAGTTGGCCCAATCGCTTTCGATAGCGGCGATCATCGGCCGCGGATCCGAGTCCCGATTCGCATCGAGTTCGGCCACCCGCTGCGAGTAGTACTCGCCGTGGCGTCGGCGCAGTTCTTCGGCGCGCCTCGGATCCGCCGTCAACCGTTCCGCTGCAAGCGCGGTGACGAGGGGATGCGCGCCGAAACGTCCTGTCCGGTCATTGGTCAGAAAGCTCTTGTCGACCAGCGACGAGAGCAGCGGGAGCGGGACGGACGCCACCGCACGAGCGGCTGCATGCGTGAATCCACCCTGAAACACCGACAGCGCGGCCATCGCGTCGCGTTCGCTCGGTGACAGCAGCTGCCAGGACCGATCCAGCACATGGCGCAGGCTGGCGTGTTCGGGCCGCGCCGGAGCGCCCGAGGCGGCCGGGTCGCGTTCGAGCACTTCGATCGAAGTGTCGAGGTCACGCGCGATCTCCTCGGCTGGCAGGAGCCGCGTCCAGGCAGCCGCCAGCTCGATCGCCAGCGGCAGACCGCCAACGGCCTCGACGATGCGAATCACGGCGGGCAGATGCCGGGCCAGGTCGAAGCCGCGCTGCACGGCCCTGGCTCGCAGGTCGAACAGCCGCACGGCGTCGAAGTTTGCCGCCACTTGCAGATCGCGGCTCTCTTCATCGGGCACCGGCAGTCCGTCAAGCGGCAGCAAGCGCTCGTCACGGCTGTGCGTGCGGATCCGCGAGGTCAGCAGGACCTTGACGCCGTCGGCTTCGTCGATTAGCCGCTGGACGAGCGCGCCCAGCTCCACCAGATGCTCGGCGTTGTCGAACACGATCAGCGTTCGCCTGCTCTGCAGCTGCCGCGCGATCTGCCGCAGCGGATCCGGCGCGTCATTTAACGTCAGATCCAGCTTCTCGGCCAGCCGCGCCAGCACGGGCGGGACGCTCTCCAGGTCCTGCAGTTCGACCCACACTGCGCCGTCAGGAAACCGGGGGGCCTCCCTCGCGAGCAGGCGCCGGGCGAGGCTGCTCTTGCCGGCACCCCCGGGTCCCAGAATGGTGATCAGTCGGCAGTCCGGTTGCTGCAGCAGCAACGACAGCTCGGCGAGTTCGGTGCGCCGGCCGACGAAGGCGCCGCCGTCGTCGAATGACGATGTGGGATGCGCCGCAGATGCGCCTGCCAGCAGATCGCGAAGGTGCTGCGGCGGCTCGATGCCGAGTTCGTCGGCCAGCCGCGCGGCATAGTCGCGGTACAGGCGCTGCGCCTGGGTCGCGTGGCCGAGCGCCAGTTCCGCCGCCAGCAGCACGGCGAAAGCCGCCTCATCGAGCGGATCGGCCAATAGCAGTGCCCTTGCGAGTTCGATGCGCTCGGCTGGCGCCTGCAACCCCTGCAGATGGTCGAGCACTGCCTGCCGCCACTGCCCCTGAAGCCGCGCGCGCTCGGCCGCAATCCAGTCCGAAAAGGCGGGGTTGCCCGGGTCGTCGACGCCGGCTGCGAGCGCGCCGCGGTACAACCGCAGCGCGTCGCCCGGCCGCTTCTCGTGCAGCGCGCGCCGGAACGCCTGCACGTCGGTCGCCACGTTCCAGCGCAGCGCGTGATCGTTGGCCTCGAGGCCGTCCGTTCCGGGAAATTCGCGCGCCTTGAAAAGGGTGTGTCGCAGATTGCGCCGCGCGTCCGCGGTCGGTTGATCTGGCCACAGCAATGCCGCCAGTTGTTCGCGCGCGATCCACTCGCCGTCGCGCAGTGCCAGCATGACCAGCAGCTGGAAGCGCCGCTCGGACGTGATCGACAGCGCCGGCGCGGCGCGCAGTGCCGGGGCGCCGAACAGCAGCAGCGCCGGCTCGTCCGCCATCAGCCTGGTCGAGGTTTCGCCTCCCCGTCCGGAAGGCTCATCGCTGCGTTCGAGCACATCGGCCAGTTCGGCGGTCTCGGTCGCTGGCGCCAGTTCCAGTTCGGCCTTCAGCCACTGCCGATAGCGCTCATAGGCTGCCAGCGCCTCGCCGCGCCGGTCCGCTGCCTTGGCCAGCCGCAGCAGTTCGCGCAACGCAGCTTCGTTGGCAATGTCCTCCCGAAGCAGTTGCAGCAGCAGCGCTGCCGCCCGCTGCGGTTGCGCAGCCTGCGCTTGCAAGCGCGCCGCTCTCAGCGCCGCGTCGCGCCACACCACCGCCAGCGCCCGCCGCTCCTGGACCGCCCACTCCTCGATCCGCGCAAAGCCGCGGAACGACATCGACTGCAACAGGCGGTCGCCCTCGAACTCCCCCGCTGCCGCCCAATCCGCTCGCGAAAGCGCGGCGCGCAGCGCGCCGACATCGGTCCGCAGGTCCATGCGCACCCGCCGCGGCTCGGCGCGCAGGGCCTGCGGCTGACCCCAGGTTGCCAGCAGCTCGCGCACGCGGTGCAGATTGGCGCGCAGGTTGCCCAGCGCTTCCTGCTCGCCGCGCGTCGGCCAGAACTCCGCTGCCAGCGCCTCGCGCGCTACCCAGTCACCGCGATAGGCCAGGTAGGCAAGCAGATAACCAGGCAGGCTGTCCGGAAGATCGTGCCCTGCCCCGTCGGCGGGCAGCCAGCGGGGCGAGGTGAGCAGCCGCAGGGTGCCAGCCTCGATGGTCATGGGACTTGAAACCTGACCAAGCCGTCAAGCGTAAGCAGCCTGCCGGCGCTGCAGCGGCAGGACCGATCCGACGTCGAATTCCCCGTTGGCCGACCGGATCGGGCCCGGCATGCCCGAAGCCCTACTTGCTGAAAATCGCCTCCATCCGCCGCTGCGCCTCCTCGGTGGACACGTCCTCGATGTGCGCGGCCAGGGTCCACTGGTAGCCGTACGGATCCTTCAGCGTGCCGGCCCGATCGCCGTAGAACTGATCTTCCACCGGCCTGACCTGCTCGGCGCCGGCGGCGAGCGCGCGGGCGAAGGCGGCATCGACGTCGGGCACGTAAATCATCATCGACACCGGCGAGCCGCCGAACGACAGCGGGCTGCGGTTGCCCCACTCGGGGTTCTCCTCCGACATCATCAGGATCGAATCGCCGATGCGCATCTCGGCATGAGCGACCTTGCCGTCGGGCATGTCGAGCTTCAGCACCAGTTCGGCGCCGAAGGCGCGGGCATAGAAGTCGAGCGCGGACCTGGCATCGCGCAGCGTCAGGTACGGCGTCACCGACGCGTACCCGGGTGGCTTGAACGGAACGGCGGCCATCGGTGTCCTCCTATCGAAAGCGCAGGCGCCGCAGGTGGCGCCCACGCCGAGCATCAATGCGCGGGCTTTCAGGCCGCGGCGGCGACCGCGCGCTTGGCGAGCACGCCGATCAGGTGGGCGCGGTACTCGGCGCTGCCGTGCAGGTCGCTGTTCAGGCCATCGGCCGGGATCGCCACACCGTCGCACGACTCGGGCGCGAACCTGGCGTGCAGCCGGTCCTCCAGCGCCTTGACGCGGAAGGCGCAAGGCCCGGCGCCGGTCACCGCCACGCGCACGCCGCCGGCGGTCTTGGCCACGAACACGCCGACGATCGAGAAGCGCGATGCCGGCTGCTTGAACTTGATCCATGCCGCCTTCTCCGGCTTGGGGAAGCTCACGGCGGTGATCAGTTCGCCGGGCGCGAGCGCGGTTTCGTACAACCCCTTGAACCAGTCGTCGGCGGCGATGCTGCGGGAGTTGGTGCGGATCGTCGCGCCAAGCCCGAGCACGGCGGCCGGGTAGCAGGCCGCCGGATCGCTGTTGGCGAGCGACCCTCCGATGGTGCCGCGGTTGCGCACCGCGCGGTCGCCGATGCCGCCGGCAAGACTGGCGAGCGCCGGAATCATCGTCTGCACGTCTTTGGAGGTCGCCACCGCGTGGTGCGTGGTCATGGCGCCGATGACGACGGTACCGCTGTCGACCCGGATGCCCTTCAGCTCGCCGATGCCGGCCAGATCGATGAACCCCTCCGGCGCCGTGAGGCCGAGCTTCATCGACGGCAGCGTCGACTGTCCGCCGGCCAGCACCTTGTCGTCGGGGTGCTCGCCCATCAGCTTGACCGCCTCGGCGACCGAGGCGGGACGGTGATAGTGAACGTGATGCATGTGTTTCCTCCGCCTCAGTGATTGCGCGCCGCCTGGATCGTCTTCCACACGTTGTGCGGCGTGGCCGGCATCGGCACGTCGCGGATGCCGAGGTGCGCCAGCGCATCGACGATGGCGTTGATCACCGCCGGTGTGGAGCCGATCGCGCCGGCCTCGCCGCAGCCCTTCACGCCCAGCGGGTTGTGCGTGCACGGCGTGCCCTTGACGGTCTCGACGACGAAGTGCGGCAGGTCGTCGGCGCGCGGCATCGCGTAGTCCATGTAGCTGCCGGTGACCAGCTGCCCGTCCTCGTTGTAGCGGCAGCCTTCGAGGAGCGCCTGGCCGATGCCCTGCGCCAGGCCGCCGTGCACCTGGCCTTCGACGATCATCGGGTTGACGACGTTGCCGAAGTCGTCGGTGGCAGTGAAGCGGTCGATGGTCACACGACCGGTCTCGGGGTCGACCTCGACCTCGCAGATGTAGGTGCCGGCCGGATAGGTGAAGTTGGTCGGGTCGTAGAAGGCGTTCTCATTGAGGCCCGGCTCGAGCTGGTCGTGCGGGTAGTTGTGCGGCACGTAGGCGGTCAGGGCCACCTCGGCGAAGGTCTTCTTGCGGTCGGTGCCGGCGACGCGGAACTCGCCGTTGGCGAACTCGATGTCGGCGTCGCTCGCTTCGAGCAGATGGGCGGCGATCTTCTTGCCCTTGGCGATCACCTTGTCCAGCGCCATCACGATCGCCGTGCCGCCGACGGCCAGCGAACGGCTGCCGTAGGTGCCCATGCCGAACAGGATCCTGTCCGTGTCGCCGTGCTGGATGTCCACGGCGTCGATGTCGATGCCGAGCCGGTCGGCGACCACCTGCGCGAAGGTGGTCTCGTGGCCCTGGCCGTGCGAGTGGGTGCCGGTGAAGACGGTCACCGTGCCGGTCGGGTGCACCCGAACCTCGCCGGCCTCGAACAGCCCGGCGCGGGCGCCGAGCGCGCCGGCGACGCTCGACGGCGCGATGCCGCAGGCCTCGATGTAGGCCGCGTAGCCGATGCCACGCAGCTTGCCCTGCTTGGCGCTCCACGCCTTGCGCTGGGCGAAGCCCTTGACGTCGGCCAGTTCCATCGCCCGGTTCAGCGTAGCCTCGTAGTCGCCGCTGTCGTAGGTGAGCCCCACCGGGGTCGCGTAGGGAAACTCGCGGATGAAGTTGCGCCGCCGCAGCTCGGCGGGGTCGATCTTCATCTCGCGCGCCGCCGTCTCGACCAGCCGCTCGAGCAGGTAGGTCGCCTCCGGCCGCCCGGCGCCGCGATACGCATCGACCGGCGCCGTGTTGGTGAACACCGCGGTGATCTCGGAGTAGATCGCCGGCGTCGCGTACTGGCCGGCCAGCAGCGTCGAGTGCAGGATGGTCGGGATGCAGGTGGCGAAGGTCGACAGGTACGCACCCAGGTTGGCGGTGGTGGACTCGCGCAGGGCGAGGAACCTGCCGTCCGCATCGAGCGCGAGCTCCGCCACCGTGACGTGGTCGCGGCCATGCGCGTCCGAGAGAAAACTCTCGCTGCGCTCAGCCGTCCACTTGATCGGCCGGCCGACCTTCCTGCTGGCGAACACCAGCGCCGTCTCCTCGGCGTACAGGTAGATCTTCGAGCCGAAGCCGCCGCCGACATCCGGCGCCACCACGCGCACCTTGTTCTCCGGCAGGCCGAGCACGAAGGCGGTCAGCAGCAGCCGCTCGACGTGCGGGTTCTGGCTCGCCACGTAGAGGGTGTAAGTGCCGTCGGCGCGGCTGTACATCGCGTTGGCGGCGCGCGGCTCGATGGCGTTGGGGATCAGCCGGTTGTTGACCAGCTCCAGCCGGGTCACGTGCGCCGCCTTGGCGAACGCGGCATCGGTGGCCGCCTTGTCGCCGCAGCCCCAGACGAAACAGACGTTGTCCGGCGCGATGTCGTGCACCGCGGACGGTGCCCCCTTGGCGGTGGCGGTGTCGACCACCGGCGGCAGGATCTCGTAGTCGACCTCCACCAGCGCCGCAGCAGCCTTCGCCTGCGCAGCCGTCTCGGCGACGACCAGCGCCACGTGATCGCCGACGTAGCGCACCTTGTCGGCGGCAAGAACGGCGTGCTTCGGCTCCTTCATCGGCGAGCCGTCGAGGTTGTTGATCAGCCAGCCGCACGGCAGGCCGCCGACGCTCTCGAAGTCCTTGCCGGTGAACACGGCCAGCACGCCCGGCGCCTTCTCCGCCGCCGCCGTGCCGACCGCGACGATCCGCGCGTGCGCATGCGGGCTGCGCACGAAGTAGCCGTAGGTCTGCCCGGGCAGCGCCACGTCGTCCGTGTACTGCCCCACCCCGGTCAGGAACCGGTAGTCCTCCTTCCGCTCGACCGCCTTGCCGATGAAGCCTGCCTTCGGTTCGCCCATTGCTCGTCTCCTGCTGTTTCGTGTCGCGGTCGCGCAGCGACCGCCTTTGCACGCGGGGCGCCGGGCCGCCCCAAGCCCGCGTGCCTGACTTCAATCGCGCGCGATGCACGTGCGACCCGCAGGGTCGCGTACATCGCGCGCGCTCAGACTCCCATCGCCTTCGCCCCCTGCGCCACCGCCTTGACGATGTTTTGATAGCCGGTGCAGCGGCAGAAGTTGCCCTCCAGCCCCTCGCGGATCTCGCGCTCGGTGCCGTGCGGGTGGTGGGTAACGAGGTCGATCGCGCTCATCACCATGCCGGGAGTGCAGAAGCCGCACTGCAGCCCGTGGCAGGCCTTGAAGGCGGCCTGCATCGGATGCATCGAGCCGTCGGCCGGCGTGATGCCCTCGATGGTGGTCACCGAACTGCCGTGCATCTGCGCCGCCAGCACGTTGCAGCTCTTGACCGCATGGCCGTCGACGAGCACGGTGCAGGCGCCGCACTGGCCGGTGTCGCAGCCGATGTGCGTTCCGGTCAGGCGCAGGTGCTCGCGGATGAAGGTCGACAGCAGCGTGTCGGGCTCGACTTCCGCCGCCACCGCCCTGCCGTTGACGTTGAAGGACAGCGCAACGCGCATCCTGGTCTCCTTGGTGAATTCGCCTCGACGCGGTTGTCTCCCGCGTGCAGGCGCGTGTTGAAGAGCGCGCCGACTGTACTGCGGCCTACTTGGACAAGGCAAGGCGCAACGCCTGCCGTACGCGTTCTTGCGATGCATCATCGCGGGCCGCGGACCACTAGAATCGCCGGGGAAAGGTGATGCAACGATGGACAACGTCGACGTCCAGGTCCTGAAGAAGGCCGACGAGTGGTTGCGCGCCGGGCATCGCGCCGTGCTCGGCACGATCGTGCGCACCTGGGGATCGGCGCCGCGGCCGGTCGGTTCACTGGTGGTGATCCGCGACGATGGCCTCGTCGCCGGCTCGGTTTCTGGTGGCTGCATCGAGGACGATCTGGTCGACCGCGTGCGCAGCAGGGCACTGGCCGCGGACAGGCCCGAACGCGTCACCTACGGCGTCACGGCGGAGGAGGCGTTCCGCTTCGGCCTGCCCTGCGGCGGCACGATCGAACTGATCCTCGAGCCGCTGGGGCCGCAGTCGCAGATCGCCGAACTGCTGGCGCGGGTGGCCGCCGGCCGGCAGACCGTGCGCACGCTCGACATGAAGACCGGCGCGGTGCGGCTTGCCGACGGCAGCGGCACCGACCTGCTCGCTTTCGACGACGAGCGCCTGGTCACGGCGCACGGGCCGCGCTGGCGGCTGCTGGTGATCGGCGCCGGCCAGCTCACCCACTACGTGGCGCAGATGGCGCTGGCGCTCGACTACCAGGTGACGATCTGCGATCCGCGCGAGGAGTACGCCGACGGCTGGCTGGTGCCGGGCACCGAACTGCTGCGCACGATGCCGGACGACACCGTCATCGCGATGAAACCCGACAACCACACCGCCGTCCTGGCGCTGACGCACGACCCCAAGCTCGATGACCTGGCGCTGATCGAGGCGCTGAAGTCGCCGGCGTTCTATGTCGGCGCGATCGGCTCGCAGCGCAACCAGGCCAAGCGCAGGGAACGGCTGGCCGAGTTCGGCCTCAGCGGCGAGCAGCTTGCCCGCCTGCACGGCCCGGTGGGACTGAAGAACGGCGCCCGCACGCCGCCGGAGATCGCGGTATCGATCCTGGCCGAGATGACGGCCGTCAAGTACGGCTACCGGATCGCCGTGCCCGAGCGCATCGGCGCCGCCGCCGCGGTGCAGGCGGGATGCGTCGCATGAGCTTGTCCGCTCCCGGCGCGGCGCGCAGCAAAGGCTGACCGTGCCCGCCTCCCCCCAGGCCGCCGACGACGACACGCAGCTTCGCGACGACATCCGCCTGCTCGGACGGCTGCTCGGCCGGGCGGTGGCGCACTTCGAGGGCGAGCCGCTGTACCAGGCGGTCGAGGAGATCCGGCAGACGGCGACACGCTTTCGCCGCCACGGCGGCATCGACGACGCGCGCCTGCTCGACCGGCTGCTCAAGCGCCTGTCGCCGGAGGCGACGATGAGCGTGGTGCGCGCCTTCAGCTACTTCTCGCTGCTCGCCAACATCGCCGAGGACCTGGCGCAGGTCCGCCAGCTGCGGCAGCTGCACCGCGACGGCACGCCGGCGCGCGGCAGCATCGCCGACACGGCGCAACGGCTTGCCGCGGGCGGCGGCGGCGCCGCCGCCGCGCGCCGGATCCTCGCCGCCGCCGACATCATGCCGGTGCTCACCGCCCACCCCACCGAGGTGCAGCGCAAGAG
>CAYLZU010000057.1:7796-13652 GCA_964388005.1 uncultured Burkholderiaceae bacterium | reverse complement strand
TGTTCGAGCACGTCGGCCGACAGGTTCTGCGCCTCGTCGATGATCAGCACGTTGCTCTGGCCGGCGGCATGGGTGCGCAGCAGGTGCTCGTTCAGCGCATCGACGTGGTCCTTGACCGTCGCCGCGCCCGGCCCCTCGTGCGCGGCGGCGATGTGGAACTCGGCGCAGATGGTCCGCAGCAGTTCGTCGACGTCGAGCTTGGGATTGAAGATGTAGGCGACGTTGCAGCGCTCCGGCACCTGTTCGAGGAAGCAGCGGCACACCGTGGTCTTGCCGGCGCCGATCTCGCCGGTCAGCACCACGAAGCCGCCGTCGCCGCGGACGCCGTACAGCAGGTGCGCCAGCGCCTCGCGGTGGCGCTCGCTCATGTACAGGTAGCGCGGGTCGGGCGCGATCGAGAACGGCGGCTGCTTCAGGCCGAAGTGCTGCGTGTACATGGCGCCAAGGATACGGCCGGCGGCGGCCGGGCTCCTTCCCTGACTTGGGCATCATTCGCCCTTGTCCTGCGGATCCCAGTCACCGTGAAACGCGCCAGTGCCGGGTTGCTGCTGTATCGCCAGTCGGACGGCGGACTCGAGGTCATGCTGGTGCATCCCGGCGGGCCGTACTGGGCGCGCAAGGACGACGGCGCCTGGTCGATCCCCAAGGGCGAGATCGAACCGGGCGAGGAGCCGCTGGCCGCTGCGCGGCGCGAGTTCGAGGAGGAAACGGGCGCCGCCGTCGACGGCAGCTTCCTGCCGCTGGCGCCGGTG
Organism: uncultured Burkholderiaceae bacterium; assembly: GCA_964388005.1. Lineage (GTDB taxonomy): Bacteria > Pseudomonadota > Gammaproteobacteria > Burkholderiales > Burkholderiaceae_F > JADJWR01. The sequence goes on along the minus strand of CAYLZU010000057.1, from coordinate 12,900 downwards.
CGGCTGCGCAGCGGCAAGGTCGTGCACGCCTGGGCGCTGCAGGCCGACTTCGACCCGGCGTCGCTGCGCAGCAACCTGTTCTCCATGGAGTGGCCGCCGAAGTCCGGCGAGCAGCGCGAGTTTCCCGAGGCCGACCGCGCCGGCTGGTTCGGCATCGATCTGGCGCGCATCAAGATCCACCCCGGCCAGGCGCCGCTGATCGACGATCTGCTGGCGCGGCTGCGCGAGGGCGAGTGAACTGCGAACGACGCGCCCCGCGGCGGCCCGGACCGGCCGATCGCGCCGCAGGCCGCTGACCGACGCAGGCGCTGCCGTGCCGGCTTCCGCGCCAGTGGACGATTCGCGGCACGTCCTCGCCGTCGACCAGGGCACTCATGCGACCCGCGCCCTGGTGCTCGATGCGCGCGGCTCCATCGTCGCCCGCGGCGAGCAGGAGGTGACGCTCACCCGGCCGCAGGCGGACTGGGCCGAGCAGGACGGCGATGAGCTGGTCGCCTCGGCGCACGCGGCGGTCGCGCAGGCGCTGTCGATGCTCGGCGGCCGTGGGCGCGAGATCGCGGTCGCCGGCCTGTCGAGCCAGCGTGCGAGCTGCATCTGCTGGGATCGCACGAGCGGCGCACCGCTGTCGCCGGTGTTCAGCTGGCAGGATCGGCGCATGCACGCCTGGATCGACGCCCTGCAGGCGCACGGCGACGACGTGCACCGCCGCACCGGGCTGTTCCTGTCGCCGCACTACGGCGCCAGCAAGCTGCGCTGGGCGCTCGACCATCTGCCGGCGGTGGCGCAGGCCCTCGCGGACGGCCGCCTGGCCTGGGGACCGCTGGCGAGTTTTCTCGCCTTTCGCCTGCTGCGCGAGCGGCCGCTCGCCGCCGATCCGCAGTGCGCCGCCCGCACGCAGCTGTGGAACCTGCACCGCCGCGACTGGGATGACGAGCTGCTGCGCCTGTTCGGCCTGCCGCGCCAGCCGCTGCCGGCGAGCGCGCTCACCTGCCAGCGCTGGGGAACGCTCGCTTCGGGCGGCATCGAGGTACCGCTTGCCGCCGTCAACGGCGACCAGTCGGCGGCGGTGTTCGCGTTCGGCTGGCCGGAAGACGACTCGGCCTACGTGAACATCGGCACCAGCGCCTTCGTGCAACGGGCGCTGATGCGGCCGCCGGGGCACGTGCCGCGCCAGCTCACCGGCATCATCCTCGCCGACGGCGCGACCAACGTGTACATGGTCGAAGGGAACGTCAACGGCGCCGGCGCGGGACTCGAATGGCTGGCGACGCAGCCTGGCTGCGGCGACCTGATCGAACGCCTGCCGGGGTGGCTCGAACGCCCGCCGCCCGATCTGTTGTTCGCGAACGGCATCGCCGGTCTGGGCGGGCCGTTCTGGCAGGCCCGCTTCGAATCGCGGTTCGTCGGCGCCGACGCGCCCGAGCCGTGGCAGAAGGCGGTGGCGCTCGTCGAGAGCATCGCCTTTCTGCTGCAGGCGAACATCGAGCACATGGCCCCGTTCGTGCCGCCGGTGGCGAGGATTCGGGCCAGCGGCGGCGTGTCGCGGCTCGATGCACTGTGCCGGAAGCTGGCGTCGTTGAACGGCGTGCCGGTGCATCGCCGCGACGATCCCGAGGCCAGCGCACGCGGCATCGCGTATCTGGCGGCGGGCCGGCCCTTGCGCTGGAATGCCGGCGCGGGCGAAGAGCTGTTCGAACCGCGGCCCGATCCGGCGCTGCATGAACGCTATCGCCGCTGGCGCACGCTGATGACGCAGGCCACCGGCGTCTAGCGGCGAGTCGAGAGCAGTCCCTCCAAATCGAGTGCTCGAATGCAACACTTCTGACCCGACGCATGACAGGCAGTGCGCCTGACGCAACAATGGCACTAGCCGGCACGAAGGTCGCGCCGGCTTCGACAACGCAAAGGAGCAGTGATGGCCACCGGTCGCACGACGATGAGAAGCCGCTCGGGCACCAAGCTGTACGCGGTGCGCGACGGCAGCGGCAAGTTCAAGGACATCCAGCGCTACGGCAAGGCGCACGCGGCAGACCTCAAGCGCAAGTCGAAGGCTGAGGTCGACAGCGCCAGGGAGAAGCTGATGGCGATGGAAAAGACGGTCGAACGCGCGGCCAAGAAGGCGGTGAAGACGGCACGCGCGAAGATCGAGGAGGCGCGCGCCAATCCGAAAGTGATCGCCCTGGAGCGCAAGGTCGAGCGCGCGGCGAAGAAGGCGGCGAAGACCGTTCGCGCCTCGCTCACCGATGCCGTGGCCGCCGTCAGGCGGGCGGCGAAGAACGTCGGCCGGCAGGTGTCGTCGACGAAGCCGGCAGCGAAGAAGACGGCGAAGGCGGCGAAGAAGGCTCCGGCCAGGCGGGCGGCGAAGAAAGCCTGATCGACGGTGGCGGTTGCGGCCTCGAGCGCGCGCCGCCACTCGCCGACGGCAGCTAAGCCGGCGCGGCGGTGATTGGTTTCGACGCACTACACGGCCGGCTGGCGTTCTCCTGAGCAGCGCGGCGCGCTACGCTGCCGCCGTCGCCGACGCTCGCACGGATGCGGTCCGGGCAGCCGGTGTTCGCCACGGAGCATGCCGATATGAAGTTCGCCGCCGCCCTGCTGTGCCTGTCCGCCCTGCTGGCGCTGCCGGCCCGCGCCGCCGACCCGCTGCCTCCGGGCGTGGCCTGGCACACCAGCGACGTCGATTCCGCCTTCGCCCGCGCGCGAGCGGAGAAGCGGCCGCTGTTCCTGTACTGGGGTGCGGTGTGGTGCCCGCCGTGCAACCAGGTCAAGGCGACGGTGTTCAGCCGCCAGGACTTCATCGAGCGGACGCGGCTGTTCGTGCCGGTCTACATCGACGGCGACGCGCCGGGCGCGCAGGCGCTGGGCAGCCGCTTCAAGGTCGGCGCCTATCCGACGATGATCCTCTTCGCTCCCGAGGGCGCCGAGATCACCCGCCTGCCCGGCGAGGTCGACGGCGACCGCTACATGCAGGTTCTCGCGCTGGGGGCGTCGCGGGCGCGGCCGGTCCGCGACCTGCTGGCGGCGGCACGCGCAGGAAAGCCGCTCGCCGCCGACGACTGGCGGCTGCTCGCCTTCTATTCCTGGGACACCGACGAGCAGGCGGTACTCGGGCGCGACCAACGCGCGCCGGTCCTGTGGCAACTGGCGCTCGCCTCGACCAGCGCCGCGCCGGATGCCTCGGCGCGGCTGGCGCTGAAGGCGATGGCTGCCGCCAGCCGCGCGCCGGCCGACAGCAAAACCACGTTCGACAAGTCAGCGGCGCTGCAACGGCTGCGCGCCACGCTCGCCTCGCCGCCGGTCGCCCGCGCCAACTTCGCCGAGCTCGCCTACGGCGCCGGCCCGCTGCCGGGCTATCTGACCGAGGCCGGCACGCCGGCGCGCGAACAACTGCTGCGCGAGTGGGACCGCACGATGCTGCGGCTGGCCGCCGACGGGACGCTGTCGCGCCTGGACCGCGTTGCCGCCACCGACGCGCGGATCTCGCTGGCCCGCGTCGACACGCCCAAAGGCCCGCTGCCGCTGGCGCTGCAGACGGAAGTCCGCGCGGTGACGCTCCGCGCGCTGCGCGAATCGACCGACCGCTACGAGCGCGAGGCGCTGGTCATCGCCAGTGCCCAGGTGCTCGCCGACAGCGGCCTCGTCGACGAGTCCGACGCCCTGCTCAAGGCCGAACTGAAGCGCTCGGCGACGCCGTACTACCTGATGCTCGGCCTGGCGTCGAACGCGCGCAAGCGCGGCGACTCCGCCGCGGCGCTGTCGTGGTACGAGCAGGCCTACGCCGGCGCGCAGGGCCCGGCGACAAGGCTGCAGTGGGGTGCCAGCTACGTGCGGGCGCTGGTCGACCTCGCTCCGGATGACAGCGCGCGGATCGAGCGCGCCGCGGCGAGCGTCATCGGCGAGCTCGAAGCGAAGCCCGAGACCTTCCACGCCCGCAACAGCGCCTCGCTGGCCCGCATGGGCGCGAAGCTCGCGGAGTGGAACAAGGACGGCAGCCGCGGCGCCGGCTTCAATCGGCTCCGCGATCAGCTGGCGGCGGTGTGCGCGAAGCTGCCGCCGCAGGCGCCGGAGCGCGCCACCTGCAACGGCGTGTTCTCGCCGGCGGCGCGCGACGGCTGACCGGGCCCGGACCGATGGAGGCGGCGCCGGCGACTCGGGCTGCGACGCCGGCGCTGGACCTGTTTGTCTGCGGCGACGTGATGACCGGTCGCGGCATCGACCAGCTGCTGCCGCGGCCGAGCGCGCCGCAGCTGTTCGAGCCCTACGTCACCGACGCCCGCGACTACGTGCGCCTGGCCGAGCGAACCTCGGGGCCGATCGCGCGGCCGGTGCCGTTCGAATACATCTGGGGCGAGGCGCTCGCCGAGCTCGATCGCCGGGCGCCGCGGCTGCGCATCGTCAACCTCGAAACCGCGGTCACCACCCGCGACGACGCCTGGCCGGGCAAGGGCATCCACTACCGGATGCATCCGGCCAACATCGGCTGCCTGACGGCGGCGCGAATCGACGCCTGCGTGCTCGCCAACAACCACGTGCTCGACTGGGGCCGCGACGGGCTGGCCGAAACGCTGCGGGTGCTGCGCGCCGCCGGCATCCGCACCGCAGGCGCCGGCGCCGACGACGAGGAGGCCGCGGCGCCGGCGCGGTTCGAACTGCCGGTCGACTCTCGGCTGCTGCTGTTCGCCGCCGCGCATCCATCGAGCGGCGTGCCGCGATCCTGGGCCGCGGCGCGCGGACGCTCCGGCATCGGTCTGCTCGACGAGATCAGCGCCCGTGGCGCCGAACCGCTGGCGCGCCGCATCGCCGCCGAGCGCCGCCCCGGCGACACGGTGATCGTGTCGCTGCATTGGGGCGGCAACTGGGGCTACGCCATCGGCGCCGATGAGCGTGCCTGCGCGCATCGGCTGGTCGAGACGGGCGCCGACCTCGTGCACGGCCATTCGTCGCACCACGCGCGCGGCTTCGAGGTCCATCGCCAGCGGCTGATCCTGTACGGCTGCGGCGACTTCATCAACGACTACGAGGGCATCGGCGGCTACGAGCGGTATCGCAGCGACCTCGCCGTCATGTACTTCGCGACGCTGGATCCTGCGCGCGGTCTCACTGT
>CAYLZU010000057.1:739-7786 GCA_964388005.1 uncultured Burkholderiaceae bacterium | reverse complement strand
CGTCGACGGCCTGCTGTGGGACGTGGCGCTGGTGCCGGTCGAGTCCTCGCGGCTGTCGCTGCGGCGCGCGCCGGGTGAGGTCGCGCGCTGGCTGCTCGATACCCTGAACCGCGAAGGCCGGCCCTTCGGCACCCGACTGGCCCTCGCCGCCGACGGCAGCCTGCGCCTGGCGGCGCCGGGTTGAAACGAGGCGGCTGCGGCACGCTGGTCCACGAGCTGGTCCATCACGTCCAGGAGGCCGCCCGCATCCCGTACCCCTGCCTGGCGGCGCGCGAGACGCCCGCCGATCACCTGCAGGCAAAGTGGCTGCGGGACAACGGCGTCGCCGACCCCTACACGCTGATGAACGTCGACGAGTTCACGATCATGATGCACCGGCTCTGTCCTCCGCAGTGAGCGACGGCGAACCGCCGCCGGCCCGTCGGACAGAGCCGCGACCGCCGTCGGACAGCGGCGCCGCCCGTTACCCCAGCCGCCCGCACCAGGCCGCCTGCAGCTCGGCCCGCAGCTCGTCGCCGCGCCCTTCGTAGCGCGGCGAGAAGTGAAACGGCACCACCGCCTTGGCCCCGACCCGTCGCGCGATCGTTCCCGCCTGGGCCGCCGTCAGGTGGTGCTTGCGCTCGGCGTGCGCCGCATCGGCAGCGAGGAACACGCTCTCGATGAACAGGAGATCGACGCCGGCGAACAGCGTCTCCAGGGCCCGCAGGTTGGCGTCGGTGTAGCGCAGGTCGGTGGCGTAGCCGATGCGGCGGCCGGGCACGAGCTCGAACACGTGCCGCAGCTCGCCGAGCGGCCGCGTCAGTTCGTGCGGGCCGCCATGGTCGCGCCAGCGGATGTCGATCGGCGTGTCATCGCCGGCACCGGCGAGCAGCGCGCGCTTCGCGGTCCGCAGCCACGGCCCGGTCGGCAGGCCGAGCGCGGCGAGGCGGTTCTTCCACACGTTCACGTGCACCGCCTCCTCCAGCGCGAACGCCAGGCACGGGATGTCGTGGTCGAGGAAGGCGGCGCGGACGCGGAACCGGTCTTCGGCGAGGACGAGGTCGCCGCGCAGCGGCCACGCGTCGTCGGCCTCGCGCGCGAAGCGGTTGCGGCTGGAGAACCGCGCCCGGCGGCCGCTGCCGTCGGCCGCGAGCTCATGAACATCGATCGCCAGCGCGACGTCGTAGCGATGAACCACGTTCCACGAGTAGGCGGCGAGCTTGTGCCCGACCCGGTCGATGAACCCGGGGCCGCCGTACAGCGCCGCCGCCTCCTTACGGCCGAGCACCACGCGCAGCCAATGGTCGAAGCCGACGAAGTGGTCGATGTGCGCGTGCGACACGAAGACGTCGGAGATGCGCAGCAGCTTGCGCGGCGGCAGCGCCGAGACGTCGCCGAGGTCGAACAGCAGCGCCCGGCGCTCGTCGCGGAAGTCGGCATACAGGCCCGGGTCGCCGAAGACATCGTTGACCGGGGCGGGCTCGAACAGCGGGCGCATGGCGGCAAGGGCGGACGCGGCCACTGTAACCGCGCCGGACCATGCCGGCGACTGGCAGGCGGCCGCACCCCGCCTTGAGTTTCGCCAACACGGGCCGGCGCCGTTTTGCCACACTGCAACCGCGCGGCCGGCGACCCCGCCCGCCGCGGTTCGATCGCCACGGAGCCGCCATGAAACCCGCACTGTGCATCGCCCTGCTCGCCGTCCTCTCCGGCCCTGCCGTGGCGCAGGTGGCGCCGTACAAGGTCGTCGGCGACGGCATCCCGCAGTCGCTGACCGGAAAGCCGGGCAATGCCGCCGCCGGCCGGGCCCTGCTCCTCAAGCGTGAGGCGGCTGCCTGCCTGCAGTGCCACGCGGTCAAGCGCGACAAGGATCTCGCCGCCGGCGGCGACAAGGGCCCGGCGCTCGACGGCGTCGGCGCGGCGCTGACGCCGGCGCAGCTGCGGCTGTCGGTCGTCGACTACTCCCGGGTCACCGGCGGCACCGCGATGCCGAGCTTTCACAAGGCTCCGGCCGGCAGCGACAAGCCGACCCTGACCGCCGAGCAGGTCGAGGATGTGGTCGCCTACCTGGCGACGCTGAAGACGAAGTAGCCGCGCGCCGGATCCCGACACGGACGCAGCCGGCTCACGGCGGCGTCTGGGCGCCCGCCCGACTGCAACCGACACCGTCCAGCCGGCGCCAGCGAACGCGCGGGGCGGCTTAGCCTCGCCGCCGCGCCAGCGTCAGTCCGTCGCCGATCGGCAGGAGAGCCAGGTCCACTCGCTCGTCGCCGTGCAGCTTGCGGTTCAGGCGCTGCAGCGCCACCGTGTCCTCGTCGGTCGACTCGTCGGCGACGCGGCCGCTCCACAGGACGTTGTCGATCGCCATCAGGCCGCCCGGACGGAGCAGTTGCAGGCAGCGTTCGTAGTAGCCGTCGTAGTTCGCCTTGTCGGCGTCGATGAAGGCGAAGTCATAGCGGCCGGCCTCGCCCGCAGCCAGGCGCGCATCCAGCGTCGCCAGCGCCGGCGCCAGCACCAGCTCGATCTTGTGCGCCACGCCGGCGCGGCTCCAGTGCGGCCGGCCGAGCGCGGTGAACTCGTCGCTGACGTCGCAGGCGAGGATGCGGCCATCGTCGGGCAGCGCCAGCGCCACGGCCAGCGCGCTGTAGCCGGTGAAGACGCCGACTTCGATCGTCCGCCGCGCGCCCATCAGCTTCACCAGCAGCGCCATGAACTGGCCCTGCTCGGGCGAGATCTGCATGCGGCCGCGCGGGTGCGTCCGCGTCGCCTCGCGCAGCGCGGCGAGCTCGGGGTGCTCGCGCAGCGAATGGTCGAGGATGTACCGGTACAGCCGGTCGTCGAGCGTCAGCGTGCGGTTGGACATCGAGTGCTCCGGAAGCCGGCTCAGCCGCCGGCGGCAAGCCGTTCTAGGGTCCGCGCCAGCCCTTCGACCACCCGCGCCATGCGCGCGTAGTCGAGCTTCTCCGGCGTGTCGGTCGGCTGATGGTAGTGGCGGTAGCGGTAGAAGGCGGTGTCGGTGACCATCGCCGCCGGGTAGCCCTCGCGCCAGAAGGAGAGCTGGTCGCTCCAGCCGACGCCGGGCACCAGCGCCGGCGCAGCGAGCTTCTCGGCCGGGAACCGGCTTGCCGCGCGAAAGGCGTCGAAGGCGTTGCCCAGCGCGTGCCGCGAGCGGATGTTGGAGACGAAGGCGATGAAGTTGCCCTGTCGCGGGTAGAAGAACTTGAGCAGCGGCGGGTAGCCCTGGCTGCCCGGCGCGTCGTCGTAGCAGCCGAGCATCTCCAACGACAGCATGACGCGGATGTCGTCGCCGCGCGCGCGCGCCGCGCGGGCGTAGACCCGGCTCCCCATCTCGCCCCAGTAGAAGAAGGGCGGCTCCTCGTTGACGAAGGCGACCAGCCTGATCGTCCGCGCCGGCCGCGCGCCGCGCAGCAGGCGCGCGAGCTCGAGGATCGCCGCCACGCCGCTGGCATTGTCGTCGGCACCGGGCGAGCCGGGCACGGTGTCGTAGTGGGCGCCGGCGAGCACGATCTCGGAGGCCGCCGCTCCGCCTTCGATCGTCACCTCGAGGTTGGCGCAGTCGACGCCCTGCGCCTCGTAGTGTTGCCTCGCCACGTCATGACCGAGCGCGCGCAGCGTCTCCGCGATGTACTGCTCGGCAGCGTGCAGCGCCTCGGGCCGCAGGACGTGCCGCTCGCCGATCTCGCCGGCAAGACGCGCGACGTGGCGGCGCAGACGCGCTTCGAGCTGATCGGTCACGCTGGACGCCGACGACGGACTGGTCAGACGGCCGGCACCTCTTCGGTCGTGAAGTCGGCCGGCATCACGATCTCCAGCAGCTCGACATCCTCGCTGTGACCGAGTTCGCGGTGACGGATCAGCGGCGGCTGGTACACGCAGGAGCCGGCTTCGAGCCGGACCACGCCCTGGCCCTCGTACTCGAACTCGATCCAGCCCTTGAGCACGTAGACGAGCTGAAAGCTGGTGTCGTGCCGGTGCGGCTGGCCGGAGAACGGCGCGCCGGGCCTGCCGCGGATCACATGCGCGACCACGCGGCCGTCGGTGGCCTCCCGGATGCCGAGGTCGCGGTATTCGAAGAACGAGCGCAGCCCGGATTCGAACCGCGCATCGCGCAGATGGCTGACGGTGAAACCCCTGGTGGTCATCTCGGCGCCTCGCGCTGGTACGGATCGAGGGCGCAAGCTTGACAGAAGCGCCGCGCGGCGCGAGGGCAGTCGTGCGGACCGGCGCGCCGTGCCCCTGCGCCAGAACCGCCGCCGCGGTGCTGCCGCGGCTACCGGCGGCAGGCCGGCCGCATCGACGGGATGTTCGCGGTGCGCGGCGGCCGATGCGCCCGCGAGGCCGGCCGACAGGATCGCGCCGGCGGCCGCCCGCCCCCGTGCGCGGCCGCCCGCGCCGCTCGATGCGAACGCCCGCGGCCGGAGGGACGGCGAAGCGTCAGGTCACTTCTTCTTGTCGGGCTTCACATCGACCGACTTCGCGGACATCGTGTATTCGATCGTCACGGTGGCGCCGACCTTGAGGTCGCCCGTCACCTTGGTGTCGGCCGTGCGGGCGATCTCCCATTTCTCCTTGCCCTTCTGCACGACGATCTTGCTGTTGGTGACCTCCAGCACGGGCCCGGTCACCTGGTAGGCCCAGAGCGGGCCGGCGAAGGCGAATGCGGCGATGGCGACGAGACTGCGAATGGCACGCATGGTGGAAGCCTCTCCTGTCAGAGCTGCCGTTGAGGGAGCCGCAACGCTAGCACCGTCGTCGATTCCGGCTCAAGCGTCGCTTCCCCGCGCCGGAGCGCCGTTCGCCGTGGCGGCGCAGTCGGTCCAGTTCGGCCAGCGGGGCGGCGATGTCCACGGGCCTTTCTCCCTTCCCGCCGGCGTCGGCGACGCTCGTCATTGGCCGCGGCCGTGGCACTGCTTGAACTTCCTGCCGCTGCCGCAGGGGCAGGGATCGTTGCGGCCGACCTTCGGCTCGCGGCGGATCGGCTCCTTGACGCGCACCTGCTCGAACTGCACCTCGCGCCAGTAGTCGCGCAGGTCGTAGGCGGCGGCAAGCGCCTCGGCGACCAGTCCGTCGCGGTCGCCGTCCGCCTCCGCCGTAGCCGCTTCGTGTTCGTCATCGTCGTCGGGGACGAGGGCGATGATGGCGGCCAGAGCGTCGTCGACCAGATCCGCGCCCTCGTCGTCGCCTTCGGGCACCTCCTCCCAGTCCTCCTCACTCAGAAGGACGGCCCGCATGAATCCGCGCGCCCACAGTTCGCCGTAGCGCGGCAGCGGCAGCGGCTCGCCGGACTCGTCGGTTGGCCGCTCGAGGTCCTCGTTCGATGGCCAGTCGATCAGCAGCGGCGCGTAGGCGCGCGGGTCGTCGAGCCGCTCGACCGGCGCGTTCAGCGCCTCGGCGACCTGGTTGTGCCGCCGCATCAGCAGGTCGAGGAAGCGCTGCGCGGTGGCCGCGTCGGGAAACGCCGGCTCGCCGTCGCCGAAGATGGCCGGCAGGAAGCTGCTCGGCATCACCATGCGCGGTGCGCAGACGAGCCCGGCGAGAAAACCGTCGAGCTGCTCGATGTCCATCGTCGCCTCCGGCGCCCAGTCGGCGGCGAGCAGACTGGCGAGGTCGTCGATGTCGGCGTCGGTGAGCGGCCGCGACGGCGACGCGGGATCGAATTCAGTCGTGGGCATGGCGGCCGCTCCTGGAACTGACGGCCGATCGTAGCGCCCGCCTGCGCTTCAGCCGGCGGCGCGCTCGCTGTCGCGGCTGGCCGCGTCGACCAGGTGCACGATCGAGCGGTAGATGATGCCGGAGTGCTGCGCCAGGCCGATCTCGCAGGTACGGCTGCTGGAGTAGCCCTGCGTGCAGCCTGCCGGCAGCGAGGCGCGCAGGTCGCGCAGCGCGTGCGCGTTCAGTTCCGGCACCGTCCAGCCCTTGTCTCCCGCCCAGCCGCAGCAGCCGACATGCTCGGGCTGCACCACGTTGGCGGCGCAGGCGGCGGCGACTTCGCGCAGCGTGCCGTCGAGGCCCTGCTTGCGCACGCTGCACACCGGGTGCACGGCCACTGTCCCGTCGATCGGCTTCAGCTGCAATCGCGGCAGCACCAGTTTGCGCAGCGCCTCGCTGATGTCGAGCAGGTCGAGCCTTCCTTCAACGTGCCGCTTCATCCGGTAGGCGCAGGGGCTGGTGTCGAAGACGATCGGCAGCCTGCCGCCGTCGCTCGCCGCGAGCAATGCGGCTTCGAGCTCCGCCGCCTTGTCGTCGGCGGTGGCCAGCAGTCCTTTGCTTTCGAACGGCTGGCCGCAGCACAGGCCGCCCATGTTCGCCGGATAGACCGGCGCGTAGCCGGCGCGGCGCAGCACGCGGTCGGTGACGGTGGGCACGCTGTCGGAGACCGGGTCGCCGCGCGCCGGGCCCATGCTGCGCGTGGCGCAGCTCGGGAAGTAGACGACCGCGTCGCTGCGCTGGGCGGACTTGGGCACGCTGAAGCGCGCCGGCCGCGGCGTGTGCGGAGTCCACGGCGGGATGCGGTTACCGGACAGCCTGCGCAGGCCGCCGGTCATCGCACCCATCGCGCGGGTGCCGATGGCGGCGTGCAGCAGGTCGGCTCCGGCCAGCCCCGCGCGCACGCCGACCGACACCGCGCCGTAGTTCGAGGCCACAGCGCGGCCGATACGGTGCGCAAGCAGGCCGAAATTCTCGCCGCGCTGCGCCTTGACCAGCTTGCCGGTCTCGATGCCAACCGGGCAGGCGGTGGCGCACAGGCCGCAGCCGGCGCAGGTGTCGAGCGCGTCGTAGGCGTAGGTGGCGAGCAGCGGCGCCGCGTCCTCGCCGGCGCGGGTGCGGCGCGCGATCTCGCGCCAACTGGTGATCCGCTGCCGCGGCGTGAAGGTCAGTCCCGCCGACGGGCAGGTCGGCTCGCAGAAGCCGCACTCGATGCACTTGTCGACCAGCTCATGCGCGGCCGGCAGCGGCTTGAGGCTGCGCAGGTGCGCCTGCGGATCGTCGTTCAGGATCACGCCGGGATTCAGCAGCCCCTCGGGGTCGAACAGCCGCTTGATCTCG
>CAYLZU010000057.1:0-729 GCA_964388005.1 uncultured Burkholderiaceae bacterium | reverse complement strand
GGCGCCATGTTGCGGCCGGTGCCGTGCTCGGCCTTCAGCGCGCCGTCGTACTTGCCGACCACGAGCCGCGCCACCTCGTCCATGAAGCGCGCGTAGCGGGCGACCTCGGCCTCGTTGCCGAAGTCCTGCGTGAAGACGAAGTGCAGGTTGCCTTCGAGCGCATGGCCGAAGATGATCGCCTCGGTGTAGCCGTGCGCGTGCAGCAGCCGCTGCAGGTCGAGCGTGGCCTCCGCGAGCCGCGGCACCGGGAAGGCGACGTCCTCGATGATCACCGTGGTGCCGGTCTGGCGCCGGCTGCCCACCGACGGGAAGGTGCCCTTGCGCACCTTCCACAGCGCGGCGCAGCGCTCGGGGTCGTCGGTGAACTCGATCGGCGTCGCGGTCGGGACGCCGGCCAGCGCCGTGCGCGCCAGGTGCAGGTGGTGCGCGAGTTGCTCCCGGTGCTCGCCGCGCACCTCGACCAGCAGCGCGGCGGCGTCCGCGCCGAGCGACTTCACCGCCGCCGGCACCGCCTTCTGGTCCTGCACGCTGGCCAGCGCGGCGCGGTCCATCAGCTCGACTGCCGCCACCGGCGTCGGTTTGAGCGCCGTCACCGCTTCGCAGGCGTCGCGCAGGGTGCCGAACAGGATCAGCGCCGTGGCCTTGTGCGCGTGGTCGGGCACGGTGCGGTAGGTCACCGACGAGATGAAGCCGAGCGTGCCCTCGGAGCCGATCATCAGGTGGGTGAGG
>CAYLZU010000056.1:0-13743 GCA_964388005.1 uncultured Burkholderiaceae bacterium | reverse complement strand
CGAGGAGAACAGCTGATGCACATCGCCTTCATCGGCGGCGGCACCATGGCCGCCGCGCTGATCGGCGGCCTGCTGCGGGACGGCCGCGCCGGCTCCGATCTGTCGGTGGTCGAGGTCGATTCCCACCGCTGCCAGCACCTCAGGCGCGAGTTCGGGATCGCCGCCGCCGCCAGGCCGGACGACTCCCTGCGCCAGGCGGGCGCGGTCGTGCTGGCGGTGAAGCCGCAGCAGATGCGCGAGGCCTGCGAGTCGGTGCGGCCGCACCTGGCGGCGCCGCTGGTGGTCTCGATCGCCGCCGGGACGCGGTCGGCCGACATCGCCCGCTGGCTTGGCGTCGATGCCGTCGTCCGCACCATGCCGAACACACCGGCGCTGATCGGCCGCGGCATCACCGGCATGTGCGCCACCGCCGCCGTCACGGCGGCGCAGCGCCAGCTCGCCGAGTCGATCCTGCGCGCCGCCGGCGCCGTGCTGTGGTTCGACGACGAGGCGCAGCTCGATGCGGTGACTGCGGTCTCCGGCAGCGGGCCGGCGTATGTCTTCTACTTCATCGAGGCGCTGGCGCGCGCCGGCGCCGAGCTCGGCCTCGGCGCCGACCGGGCGCGCACTCTCGCGGTACAGACCTTCGTCGGCGCCGCCGACCTCGCCGCGCAGTCTTCCGAGCCGTTGCAGGTGCTGCGTGAGCGCGTCACTTCGAAGGGTGGCACGACCGCGGCGGCGCTGGCCTGGCTCGAGGCCAACGCCGTCGGCGCCCGCATCGTCGAGGCGGTGCACGCGGCGCAGCGGCGTGCGGTCGAGCTCGGCGACGAATTCGGCCGGCAGTAGGCGAGCCGCCCGGCGGCAGGTCTACGCCAGCGCGTAGTCGGCCACCACGCCGGCGAAGATCGCGAGCCCCAGCCACTGGTTGTGGCGGAAGGCGCGGAAGCACTCGTCGCGGCGGCGGTTGCGGATCAGCACCACGTGCCAGGCGGCGATCGCCAGCGCCGCCGCCCAGCCGGCGAAGAACGGCCACGAGAAACGCATCACCACGCCGATGGCCGCCAGCAGCAGCAGGTGCGCCGCATAGCAGCTCGCCACCGCCGCCACGTCGGCGCGGCCGAACAGGATCGCGGACGAGCGCAGGCCGATGCGGATGTCGTCGTCGCGGTCGACCATCGCGTACTCGGTGTCGTAGGCCAGGACCCAGAACAGGTTGGCGACGAACAGCCACCAGCCGAGCATCGGCACCTCGCCGCGCACCGCCGCGAAGGCCATCGGAATGCCGAACGAGAAGGCGATCGCCAGCCACGCCTGCGGCAACGGGAAGAAGCGCTTGAACAGCGGATAGGTGATGGCGACGATCGACCCGGCGACCGCCAGCCAGAAGGTGAGCGCGTTCAGCGGCTGCAGCAGCGCCGCCGAGGCCGCAAGCAGCACCAGGAACACCGCCAGCGCCTCGGCAACCGACACCTTGCCGCTGGAGACGACGCGGTCGGCGGTGCGCTTGACGTGGCCGTCGAAGTCGCGGTCGGCGACGTCGTTGATGGCGCAGCCGGCCGAGCGCATCAGAACAGTGCCGGCGACGAAGATCGCCAGGTGCAGGGCGGCCGGCGGGCCGCCGGAGGCGATCCACAGGGCGGTCAGCGTCGGCCACAGCAGCAGCAAGGTGCCGACCGGCCTGTCGAGGCGGACCAGGCGGCCGTACAGGGACAGTCGCTCGACAATTGACATAGGGCAGAGAAACCCGAAGGCCGCGCGCCCTCGCGCTTTGCGCCCGGCCGCGCGGCCAAGTATCGTAACAAGCAGGTCACGGCCAACGAGAACAATCCCGGCCTTTCAATCGGAGATCCCAATGCTCAAGAAACTCTTCCCGGCGGCGGTCGCCGCCACCCTGTGCGCGGCCTTCAGTCCCGCCGCCTACGCCCAGATCGAGATCCAGTGGTGGCATTCGATGGGCGGGGCGCTGGGTGACCAGCTCAACGACCTCGCCAAGAAGTTCAACGAGCGGCAGAAGGAGTACAAGGTCGTCACCGTCTACAAGGGCAGTTACCCCGAGTCGATGACGGCCGCGATCGCCGCCTTCCGCGCCGGCCAGGCGCCGCACATTCTGCAGGTGTTCGAGGTCGGCACGGCGACGATGATGGCCGCCCGCGGCGCGATCAAGCCCGTCTACCAGCTGATGAAGGAGCAGAACGAGCCGTTCGACCCGAAGGCGTACCTGCCGGTGGTCACCGGCTACTACTCGGACACGAAGGGCAACATGCTGTCGTTTCCCTTCAACAGTTCGACGGTGATGTTCTACATCAACAAGGATGCCTTCAAGAAGGCCGGGCTGCCGCCGGTGGCGCCGAAGACGTGGAAGGAATTCGTCGCCGCGGCCGAGAAGCTGAAGGCCGCCGGCCAGGACTGCGTCTACACCACCAGCTGGCCGTCGTGGATGCACATCGAGAACTTCAGCGCCTGGCACAACGTGCCGATCGGCACCAAGCAGAACGGCATGGGCGGGCTGGACACCGTGTTCACGATCAACTCGCCGCTGCACGTGCGCCACGTGGCGATGCTCGGCGACCTCGCCAAGAAGGGCATGTTCACCTACGCCGGCCGGACCAACCAGGGCGACGCCAAGTTCTCCAGCGGCGAGTGCGCGATGTTCAGCGGCTCGACCGGCGCCCAGGCCGGCATCCGCCGGGCCGCCAAGTTCGACTGGTCGATCAACTTCATCCCTTACCACGACAACGTCAAGGGCGCGCCGCAGAACTCGATCATCGGCGGCGCCTCGCTGTGGGTGATGGCCGGCAGGAAACCGGAGGAATACAAGGGCGTGGCCAAGTTCATGGCCTTCCTGTCGCGGACCGACAACCAGGTGCAGTGGCACATCGGCACCGGCTACGTGCCGATCACGATGGCCGCGTATGAAGCCACCAAGCAGATGGGCTTCTACCAGAAGGATCCCGGCGCCGAGCTGGCGGTGCTGCAGCTGACCAACAAGCCGCCGACCGAGAACTCCAAGGGCCTGCGTTTCGGCAACTTCGTGCAGGGCCGCGAGGTCATCGAGGAAGAGATGGAGGCGGTGTTTGCCGGCAAGAAGGACGCGCAGACGGCGCTGAACGACGCCGTGCGGCGCGGCAACGAGATCCTGCGCAGGTTCGAGGCGGCGAACAAGTAGGAAAGGCATTGATCCGCGGCCGGTGCCCGCTGGTTCGCGCCCGGCGACCGGTGGCTGATCCGTCGCCAGCGATCGTCGGCTGCCGCGGCGCGGGCCGCGGCGTCGGCGGAGAGTAAGCGGCAATGGCGGCGGAAAAGCGCGTCGTCTTCCGCTCCCCGTGGCTGCCGTACCTGCTGCTGGCGCCGCAGCTGGCGATCACGGTCGTCTTCTTCTTCTGGCCGGCGGCGCAGGCGATCTGGTACTCGTTCCAGCTGCAGGACGCCTTCGGGCTGAGCACCCAGTTCGTCGGCTTCGAGAACTTCCGCATCCTGTTTCACGACCCCGGCTACCTGCGCTCCTTCCGCACCACGGCGATCTTCAGCGTGCTGGTCGCCGGCTTCGGCATCGTGCTGTCGCTGCTGCTGGCGGTGATGGCCGACCGCATCGTCAAGGGCGCGCTCGCCTACAAGACGATCCTGATCTGGCCCTACGCGGTGGCGGCGGCGGTGGCCGGGGTGCTGTGGTCGTTCCTGTTCGCGCCGTCGATCGGCATCGTCACCTACGTGCTGAAGGGCTTCGGCGTGCACTGGAACTGGATCATCAACGGCAACCAGGCGATGCTGCTGGTGGTGATCGCCTCGGTGTGGAAGCAGATCAGCTACAACTTCCTCTTCTTCCTCGCCGGCCTGCAGTCGATCCCGAAGTCGCTGATCGAGGCGGCGGCGATCGACGGCGCGGGGCCGATGCGGCGCTTCTGGACCATCGTGCTGCCGCTGCTGTCGCCGACCACCTTCTTCCTGCTGGTGATCAACATCGTCTATGCCTTCTTCGACACCTTCGGCGTCATCGACGCCACCACCCAGGGCGGGCCGGCGCAGGCGACCCAGATCCTCGTGTACAAGGTCTATCACGACGGCGTGAAGTCGGCCGACCTCGGCGGCTCGTCGGCGCAGTCGGTGATCCTGATGATCATCGTCATCGTGCTGACGGCGATCCAGTTCCGCTACATCGAACGCAAGGTCCAGTACTAGGATGCGACCCCACGCTCGCTCGCGCTCGCTGCCCCCCAAGGGGGCGCTCAGTGGCTTCGGACGGCCGGGCGCATGAGACGGCCCCCACGCTCGCTTGCGCTCGCTGCCCCCCGAGGGGGCGCTCAGTGGCTTCGGGCGGCCGGGCGCCACTGAGATGGTCGAGAAGCGGCCCCTGCTGGATTTCGTCTCGCACGCCGTGCTCATCCTCGGCGCGGCGCTGGTGGCCTTCCCGATCTACGTCACCTTCGTCGCCTCGACGCTGACCTTCGACGAGATCATGTCGGTGCCGATGCCGCTGTGGCCCGGCGACCAGCTGATCGCCAACTACACCCAGGTGCTGACCGCCGGCTCCACAAGGGGCTCGACCGCCGCCGTCCGCGACATGCTGATCAACAGCACCGTGATGGCGCTGGTGGTGCCGCTGGGCAAGATCTCGATCTCGATCCTGTCGTCGTTCGCGATCGTCTACTTCCGCTTCCCGCTGCGCAATTTCTTCTTCTGGATGATCTTCATCACCCTGATGCTGCCGGTCGAGGTGCGCATCATCCCGACCTTCAAGGTGATCGCCGATCTGGGGCTGCTGAACACCTACGCCGGGCTGACGCTGCCGCTGATCGCCTCGGCCACCGCCACCTTCCTGTTCCGCCAGTTCTTCATGACCATCCCCGACGAGCTGGCCGAGGCGGCGCGCATCGACGGCGCCGGGCCGATGCGCTTCTTCTGGGACGTGGTGATGCCGCTGTCGAAGACCACCATGGCGGCGCTGTTCGTGATCCAGTTCATCTACGGCTGGAACCAGTACCTGTGGCCGCTGCTGATCACCAGCGAGGAGTCGATGTACACGGTGGTGATCGGCATCAAGCGGATGATCGTCGGCGGCGACGCCGCCAACGAATGGAACCTGGTCATGGCCACCGCCATGCTGGCGATGCTGCCGCCGGCGCTGGTGGTGCTGCTGATGCAGAAGTGGTTCGTCAAGGGCCTGGTGGAGACGGAAAAGTAGAAGATGGCCGGCGTCTCGATCCGCAACGTGCACAAGTCCTTCGGCGCCGTGCAGGTGATCCAGGGCATCTCGATGGAGATCGGCGACGGCGAGTTCGTCGTCATGGTCGGCCCCTCGGGCTGCGGCAAGTCGACCCTGCTGCGCATGGTCGCCGGGCTGGAGCCGATCACCTCCGGCGAGATCGCCATCGGCGATCGGGTGGTCAACGACCTCGAGCCGAAGGACCGCAACATCGCCATGGTGTTCCAGAACTACGCCCTGTATCCGCACATGAGCGTCTACGACAACATGGCCTACGGCCTGAAGATCCAGAAGCGCTCGAAGGCCGACATCGACGCCCGCGTGCAGCGCGCCGCCGAGATCCTGGAGCTGTCGCAGCTGCTGAAGCGAAGGCCGCGGGAACTGTCGGGCGGGCAGCGGCAGCGGGTGGCGATGGGCCGGGCGATCGTGCGCGAACCGCTGGTCTTTCTCTTCGACGAGCCGCTGTCCAACCTCGACGCCAAGCTGCGGGTGCAGATGAGGAGCGAACTGCAGGCGCTGCACCAGCGCCTGAAGACGACGACGCTGTACGTCACCCACGACCAGGTCGAGGCGATGACGCTGGCGCACCGGATGCTGGTGATGAACGCCGGCCGCTGCGAGCAGATCGGCGCGCCGCTGGAGGTCTACCGCAAGCCGGCCAGCACTTTCGTCGCCGGCTTCATCGGCTCGCCGCCGATGAACCTGATCCCCGGCCGCATCCGCGACAACGGCAGGTCGATGGCCAGCGACGGCGATGTCCACGTGCGGCTGCCGGAGCCGCGCCCGTCACTGGACGGCCGCAGCGTGCTGCTCGGCGTGCGGCCGGAGCACCTCGAGAACTGCGAGGAAAGCGCCGCCGCGATGCAGCCGGACATCGATTTCATCGAACTGCTGGGGTCGGACTCGCTCGTCTACGGCCATCTCGGTTCCGACAAGCGCGGCGCCCGCGTCGCCGCGCGTCTGCACACGTCGGTGCTCGCCCGGGAGGGCCGGCTGCCGCTTCGCTTCGGCGCCGAGCACATGCACCTGTTCGATCCGGACACGGGCAAGCGGATCGAGGGCTGAACCGCGACGCCCCGGCCTGCGGGCCAGGCGGGTTCCGCCGGCGTGGCTGCTTCACCAGGCGGCGAGGCCTCCAGGTGGTCTCGTGGCTGCGGCTGGAGCACGCTTCCGCGTGCACCACCACCTCTGCAGCACCGGCGTCAAACCCGCCGATCCGCCGCGTCGACGACCAAGCTTCGCGGACTACTTGAGCAGGCTGCGCAGCATCCACGCGGTCTTCTCGTGGATCTGCAGCCGCTGCGTCAGCAGGTCGGCGGTGGGTTCGTCGCCGGCCTTTTCGACGGGGCCGAAGGCCGCGCGGGCGGTGCGGGCGACGGCCTCGTGGCCCTTGACCAGCTGGCGGACCATGGCCAACGCCTCCGGCACGCCTTCCTCGTCCTCGATCGACGACAGCTTCGCGAACGCCTTGTAGCTGCCGGGCGCGGGATAGCCCAGCGAACGGATCCGCTCGGCGATCACATCGAGCGCGTTCCACAGCTCCGTGTACTGCTCCATGAACATCAGGTGCAGGGTGTTGAACATCGGCCCTTCGACGTTCCAGTGGAAGTTGTGGGTCTTCAGGTACAGGCCGTAGGTATCGGCGAGCAGGCGCGACAGCGCCTCGGCGACCTTCTCGCGGTCCTTGGTGTCGATGCCGATGTCGATTGCCGGCGCCGTCACCGCGGCCGCCTTCGTTTCCGCCTTCTTCTTTGCCATCTGCGTTCTCCCGTTGCTGTTCGGTTGGATTCGATGTTACCGGCCGGTCGCCGGCACGGCCAATTGCGATTTCACAAGGCCGCGATAGCCGCTCACGATGGCTCGGCCGGCTGGTCGAGCATCGTCACGCCGTGCAGCGGGCACTTGAGGATCGCCTGCCGCAGCGCCTCGATTGCCGGCCCGCGGGTGAAGCTCTTGCGCCAGGCCAGCACCACGCGCCGGTCCGGCACCGGCTTGCGAAACGGCAGGTAGGCGATCAGCGAGTCGCGCGGCGGCTTCTCCGGGATCGAGCTCATCGGCAGCACGGTGATGCCGAGCCCCGAGGCGACCATGTGGCGGATCGTCTCCAGCGACGAGCCCTCGAAGGTCTTCTGGATGCCCTCGGCGCCGGTCGAGAACCGCGACAGTTCCGGGCACACCTCCAGCACCTGATCGCGGAAGCAGTGGCCGCTGCCGAGCAGCAGCATCGTCTCCTTCTTCAGCTCGTCGGCATCGACGGCGCGGCGCTTCGCCCATGGGTGTCCCCGCGGCACCGCGACCATGAACGGCTCGTCATAGACCGGCTGGACCGTCACGCCCGAGTCGGGAAGCGGCAGGGCGACGATGGCGACGTCGATCTCGCCGTTCTTCAGCAGCTCCAGCAGCCTGACGGTGTAGTTCTCGTTCAGCAGCAGCGGCATGCGCGGCGCGTCGCGCAGCAGCCGCCGCACCAGCGACGGCAGCAGGTACGGGCCGATGGTGTAGATGACGCCGACGCGCAGCGCGCCGGCGAGCGGATCCTTGCCCTGTTTGGCGAGTTCCTTCACCCGCGCCGCCTCGTCGAGCACACGCTGCGCCTGCACGACGATGCGCTCGCCGGCCGGGGTCAGCGACACTTCGGTGCTGCCGCGCTCGAACAGCACCACGCCGAGCTCGTCCTCAAGCTTCTTGATCGCCACCGACAGCGTCGGCTGGCTGACGAAGCACGCCTCGGCGGCGCGGCCGAAGTGCCGTTCGCGGGCAACGGCGACGATGTACTTCAGTTCGGTCAGGGTCATCGGCGGGACATGATGCGCGGCGGCGCCGCGCGACGATGCCGGCGGCGCCGGCGATGACGGCGACGCGCGCCGACGATCGTGATCATAGGCGGGTCGTCATCCGCCTGCCGCTCGTCACGGCCGCGGCCGCGCTCAGGCGACGAGAAACTCGGCCCGGGCGCCGAGCCAGCGCTGCACGTGCGCCGCCGCCTGCCGCGGATGCTCGGCCAGCATCGCCAGCGCCGCCTCCCGTGCCCGCTCCAGCAGTTCGACATCCCGCTCCAGGTCGGCGAAGCGCAGCAGCGGCAGCCCGGACTGGCGGGCGCCGAGAAACTCGCCAGGGCCGCGCAGCTGCAGATCGCGGCGGGCGATCTCGAAGCCGTCGGACGACTCGTAGAGGACCTTCAGCCGTTCGCGCGCCGCCTCCGACAGCGGTTCGTCGTACAGCAGCACGCAGTAGCTCTTCGCGGCGCCGCGGCCGATGCGCCCGCGCAGCTGGTGCAGCTGCGCCAGGCCGAAGCGCTGCGCATGCTCGACCACCATCAGCGTCGCCCGCGGCACGTCCACCCCGACCTCGATCACCGTCGTGGCCACCAGCACGTCGATCCGGCCTTCGGCGAACGCGCGCATGACCGCGGTCTTCTCCGCCGGCGGCAGCTGACCGTGCAGCAGGCCGAGGCGCAGCTCGGGCAACAGCGCGCGCGTCTGCTCGTACATCGTCGTCGCCGCGGTCAGCTCGGCGGTCGACTCGTCCTCGCCGGCGTCCACCAGCGGGCACACCCAGTAGACCTGGGCCCCGCGCGCGACGTCGGCGCGAACCCGGCCGAGCACCTCGTCGCGGCGGCCGGCGGCGACGAGCTTGGTGACCACCGGCTGCCGGCCCGGCGGCAGTTCGTCGATCACCGAGACGTCGAGATCGGCGTAGTAGCTCATCGCCAGCGTGCGCGGGATCGGCGTGGCCGACAGCATCAGCAGATGCGGCGTGCACGATTGCGCCGGCGGCTGCGCCCGCAGCCGCAGCCGCTGGGCGACGCCGAAACGGTGCTGCTCGTCGACGATCGCCAGGCCGAGGCGCGCGAACTCGACCGCGTCCTGGATCAGGGCATGGGTGCCGATCACCAGTTCGACCTCGCCGGATGCGGCGGCCAGCTGCGCGGCGCGCTTCTCCGACGCCTTCAGCCGGCCGGCAAGCCACGCCACGCGCACGCCGAGCGGCGCCAGCCATTCGGCGATGCGGCCGAAGTGCTGCTCGGCGAGGATCTCCGTCGGCGCCATCAGCGCCGCCTGGAAGCCGGAGTCGATCGCCTGCGCCGCGGCGAGCGCCGCGATCACCGTCTTGCCGCTGCCGACATCGCCCTGGATCAGCCGCTGCATCGGCACCGTCCGCGCCAGGTCGGCGGCGATCTCGCGCCACACCCGCTGCTGCGCGGCGGTGAGCCGGAACGGCAGCGACTCCAGCAACCGGCGCACGAGCCCGCCGCCGGGCACGAGCGGCGCGGCGCTGCGTTCGGCGCGCCGGGCGCGGGCCGTGCGCAGCGAGATCTGCTGCGCCAGCAGCTCATCGAACTTCAGCCGCTCCCACAGCGGACCGCGCCGCTCGGCAAGCTGCCCGCCATCGGCGCCCTGGGGCGGCCGGTGCAGCACATGGATCGCCTCGCGCAGCGGCGGCAGGCCGAAGCGCAAGAGCAGCGACTCCGGCACCGTTTCGACGATGTCGACATCGCGCAGCGCGCGCTCGATGCGGCTGCGCAGCCAGGCCTGGCTGACGCCGGCGGTGGTCGGATACACGGGGGTCAGGCGCAGCGGCAGCGGCTCGCCCGCGCGCACCGGCTGCACGCGCGGATGCACGATCTCCGGGCCGGTCAGCCCGCCGCGCACCGGCCCGTAGACGCGGACGCGGCGGCCCACCGCGAGCTGCTGCCGGGTCGACGGATAGAAGTGGAAGAAGCGCAGCAGCAGTTCGCCGCTGCCGTCGGCGATGCGCACCAGCAGCTGCCGCCGGCCGCGCACGGCGACCTCGTTCGCCAGTACCTCGCCTTCGGCCTGCTGCTCGGCTCCCGCCGCCAGGCGGGCGACCGGAGTCACCTGCGTCTCGTCGATCCAGCGCAGCGGCAGGTGCAGCAGGAAGTCCCAGTCGCGCGCCAGGCCCAGCTTCTCCAGCCGCGAGCGCAAGGTGTCGGGCGGCGGTCTCGCCGCCCCGCCCGCCGCTGCGCCGGCGGCCCCGTGCGCCCGGGCGGGCCGCTTCACAGCACGAAGATCGCCTCGACCTCGAACAGGGCGCCCTTCGGCAGGCTGGCCACGCCGACGGTCGAGCGCGCCGGATACGGCTGCGGCACGACCTCGCCCATGATCCGGTTGACGGTGGCGAACTGCGACAGGTCGGTCAGGAACAGCGTCAGCTTCACCGCCTGTCCCAGCGTCGCTCCGGCGGCATGCGCCACCGCTTCGAGATTGCGGAACGCCTGCCGCACCTGCGGCTCGAACTCCCCGCTCGCCAGTTCGCCGGTGGCCGGGTCCAGGCCGATCTGCCCCGAGGAGAACACCACCAGCCCGGTCTTCACCGCCTGCGAATACGGCCCGATCGCCGCCGGCGCCGCCGAGGTCGACACGATTTCCTTGTTCATCGCCCGCTCCTGATGCCGGTCGTCCACCGCTTCGATGATCGCACGCGTCGTGCCGCCGGCTACAGCGGCCGGAACTGCAGCCAGACGGCGACCACCGCCCACACCGCCAGCGTCAGCACGGCATTGATCCAGCCGTGGTTCTGGCGGAACAGCGTCCAGTTCCACACCGCCACCGGCTGCCCCGGCGGCGGCAGCCCGGGCAGAAAGCGCCGCACCTGCGCGCAGTAGCGCTCGTAGGACTCGCCGAACAGCTGCCGCAGCCGCGCCTCTTCGCGGCCGACGCGCGAGTCCATGTACAGCCAGTACCCGATCGCATAGGGCACCAGGATCCACGGCCGGCCGAGCAGCAGCAGGAAACCGCCGATGATGAAGAAGCGGCCGAGGTACATCGGGTTGCGCACCATCGCGTAGGGCCCGCGCGCGGCGAGATCGGAGTTCTTGTCGAGCGCCGCGAAGCACCACAGCTGGATCAGCAGCCCCGCCATCGACACCACGAAGCCGGCCGGCAGCCAGTCGCGCTGCAGCAGCGGCAGCAGCAGCACCAGCACCGCGATCGTCAGCGGCACCCGCAGCGCGACCACGACGCGGCGCAGCGTCGGACTGCCGAACACGGACTTGACGGATTCGATCACTTGTTCGCTTCCCGGCGGTGTTCCTTGCGCACGCCGAAGTATCCACGACCGATCCAGAACCGGCGCAACCGCGTGCCGCGCTCGTATTCGGCGCGGCGGGCGGCGTCGAGCGAGGCCGGATGATGGCGCAGCCAGTTCTTGTAGACGCCGCCCATGTCGATCTCCTCCAGCCTGCGGCGCATCGCCGCCGGCAGCCAGCGGGTCGACAGCGCCGCCTGGAAGTCGATCACCGCCGGCCGCCCCTGCGGCGTGGCGATGAGGTTGCTCGAGCCGCGCGAATCGAGATGCACGACGCCGCGCGCGTGGATCTGCCGGAACAGCCCTTCGAGGGCGACGAAGAAGGCGGCGTTCATCTGCCCGCGCGGCGCCTTGTCGAGGGTGGAGCCCGGCACGAACCGCGCCGCGATGGCGAAGGCGTCGACGCGAAACGCCTGCGCCGGCACGCCTTCGATTCCCACCAGCCGTCGCAGCGCCCGCAGCTCGCGCCGCAGCAGGAAGCGGCCCACCAGGTTGCGGACCCACCACGAGCGGGCGGCGAAGTCCTTCACCGTCCAGTCGGCGCCGGCGACGGTCGCCCGGAGGACGCGGGCGTTGGCCCAGCGGCCCTCGCGCAGCACCCGGCTGGGGGCGTCCTGCAACTGCCGGCGGTCGAAAGGGCGGGAATTGGAGGTCATGCGCCAGCCGATGCTGCAAGGCGCAATCGTAAGCCCTGGCGGCGGCGCGGCAGCCGGCCGCCGTCGCGCATCGGCGCCGCCGTGCCGCGCAGATGCTTGACATGTCAACTACTCAGTCATAAAGTTTCCGTCCGGCGCCCGGCGCGGCGCCCTGCGGCGGAGACACGATGAAGATCGTCTGCATCGGCGGCGGCCCGGCCGGCCTGTACTTCGGCCTGCTGATGAAGCAGCTCGACCCCGGGCACGACATCACCGTGGTCGAGCGCAACCGGCCGTACGACACCTTCGGCTGGGGCGTGGTGTTCTCCGACGCCACGATGGACAACATGCGCCGCTGGGACGCCGCCACCGCCGACGCCATCGAGCAGGCGTTCAACCACTGGGACGACATCGAGCTGCACTTCAAGGGCCGGGTGATCCGCTCTGGCGGCCACGGCTTCGTCGGCATCGGCCGCAAGAAGCTGCTCAACATCCTGCAGGCGCGCTGCGAGGCGCTCGGCGTGAAGCTCGTCTTCGAGCGCGAGGCCGACTCCGATCTCGACTTTCCGGATGCCGACCTGATCGTCGCCGCCGACGGCATCAACTCGCGGATCCGCGGCCGCCTCGCCGACGTCTTCCGCCCCGACATCGTCACCCGCCCGAACCGCTACATCTGGCTCGGCACCCGCAAGCTGTACGACGCCTTCACCTTCCTGTTCGAGAAGACCGAACACGGCTGGTTCCAGGCCCACGTCTACAAGTTCGACCAGGACACCTCGACCTTCATCGTCGAGTGCCCGGAGCAGGTCTGGAAGGCGCACGGTCTGGACCGGGCCGACCAGGAGCAGTCGATCGCCTTCTGCGAGCGGCTGTTCGCGGCCAATCTCCAGGGGGCGCGGCTGATGACCAACGCCCGCCACCTGCGCGGCTCGGCCTGGCTCAACTTCCAGCGCGTGCGCTGCGAACGCTGGTGGCACTTCAACGGCGCCAGCCACGTGGTACTGATGGGCGATGCCGTGCACACGGCGCACTTCGCCATCGGCTCCGGCACCAAGCTGGCGCTCGAGGACGCGATCGAGCTGACGGCGCAGTTCCAGCGCCACGGCGGCGGGCGCGAAGGCATCGGCGAAGTGCTGGCCCGCTACCAGCAAGCGCGCGCCGTCGACGTGCTGCGGCTGCAGAACGCGGCCTGGAACGCGATGGAGTGGTTCGAGGTCTGCGGCAGCCGCTACTGCGACCAGCTCGAGCCCGAGCAGTTCATGTACTCGATGCTGACCCGCAGCCAGCGCATCAGCCACGAGAACCTGCGCCTGCGCGACCGCCGCTGGCTCGAAGGCTACGAGCGCTGGTTCGCCGCCCGCGCCGGCGCCGATGCGCGGGAAAAGTCCGGCCCGGCAACGGCAGGCGCCCCGGATGCAGCCGGCGCCGCGCCCGGTCCGACCGCGGCGGAGCCGCCGGTGCCGCCGATGTTCACGCCGTACTCGGTGCGCGGCCTGCGACTCAGGAACCGCGTCGTCGTCTCGCCGATGGCGCAGTACTCCTGCGTCGACGGCGTGCCGGGCGAGTTCCACCTCGTGCACCTCGGCGCGCGCGCGCTGGGAGGCGCGGCGATGGTCGTCGCCGAGATGACCTGCACCTCGCCCGATGCGCGGATTACGCCAGGCTGCCCCGGCCTGTGGAACGACGCCCAGGCGGCGGCGTGGACACGGATCGTCGACTTCGTCCACCGCGAGACCGATGCGGCGATCGCGATCCAGCTCGGCCACGCCGGCCCGAAGGGCTCGACCTGCGCGCCGTGGGATGGCGCCGGCGCCGACCAGCCGCTGGCGCAGGGCAACTGGCCGCTGGTCGCCGCCTCCGCCCTGCCCTACCTGCCCGACG
>CAYLZU010000055.1:6570-13750 GCA_964388005.1 uncultured Burkholderiaceae bacterium | reverse complement strand
ACGCCGCAGCAGTTCGAGGCGGCGCATCGCGAGCGGCTGCAGCAGATCCGGCAGGCGCTCGGCGAGAACTTCGATCCGGCGCTGTTCGACACGCCGGCGGCGCGCGAAGCAAGCCTGAACGCGCTGCTCGGCGAGCGGTCGCTGCGCCGCGAGGCCGTTGCGGCCAACGTGGCGGCAAGCGAGAACCGCCTGCGGCAGGTGATCGCGTCGGTGCCGGCGTTCCAGGAGGATGGCCGCTTCTCCTACGAGCGGTACCGGACCTTGCTCGCCGCCGAGGGACTGAACGAGGCCGCCTTCGAGCAGCGGGTGCGCGACGACCTGGCGCGGCAGGTTCTCCTCGAAGGCGTGGCCCGCTCGGCGATGGTGCCGGCGGCACTGGCGGAGCGGCTGACGGCGCTGATCAACGAGGCGCGGACGGTCCGCGAGCGGCGTTTCGCGCCGCAGGATTTCATCGCCCAGGTGAGCATCGGCGACGATCAGGTCAAGGCGTACTACGAAGCGAACCGCGCCCGCTTCCAGACCGAAGAGACGATCGACGTGCAGGTCGTTGCCCTCACGCTCGACGAGATTGCGCGCCAGGTCAGCGTGCCGCCGGAGGAGCTGCGGACCTACTACGAGCAGCACAAGGCGAGTTTCGCCGAACCCGAGCAGCGACGCGCCAGTCACATCCTGCTGACGGTCGGCGATGGCGGATCGGCGAAGGACAAGGAGAGCGCGCGCAAGCTGGCGCAGGAACTGCTGGCGCGGGTTCGGGCGCGGCCGGACGAGTTCGCGGCGTTGGCGAAGGAATATTCGAAGGATCCGGGCTCGGCAGCCAACGGCGGCGATCTTGGGCTGTTCGGGCGCAACATGATGGTCAAGCCGTTCGAGGAGGCGGCCTTCAGGATGAAGGCCGGCGAGATCAGCGACGTGGTCGAGACCGAATTCGGCTTTCACCTGATCCGCGTCACCGAAGTCCGGGGCGGCGAGGTGCCGCCGTTCGAGAAGGTCCGCGACCAGATCGAATCGTCCTACCGCCAGCGGCAGGCGCAGCGCCGGTTCGCCGAAGCGGCCGAACAGTTCACCAACATCGTCTACGAACAGTCGGACAGCCTTCAGCCGGCCGCCGACAAGCTCGGTCTGAAGATCGTTTCGGTGGCGAACGTGACCCGCAGCGGGCCGCCCCGCGATGCGCCGGTGGCGGCACTGCTGACGCCCGCCGTGGTGCAGGCGCTGTTCTCGGACGAGGCGCTGAACAAGAAGCGGAACATTCCGGCGGTGGAGGCAGGCTCGGGCTCGCTGGTATCGGCGCGTGTGGCGGAACATCGGCCTGCCCGCAGCCGGCCTCTCGAGGAGGTCGGACCGCAGATCCGCTTGCAGCTGGTCCGCGAACAGGCGACACGCCTCGCCCGCGAGGCCGCCGCGGCGGCGGCAGACGAGTTGCGCAAGGCGCCCTCGGACAAGGGATTCACGCCTCCCCGCGTGGTCTCGCGCGGACAGCCCCAGGATCTGCCGCCGAAAGCGCTGAAGGAGATCATGCGCGTTCCCGCCGACAGGCTGCCGGCATTCATCGTCGCCGATGCCGGCGACGGGGCGCAGGCCGTGTACTGGGTTCTCGACTCGAAGCTGCCCGCTTCCGTTGACCCGCAGATGGCCGGGCAGTTGCGCCGCAGTGTCGAGCAGCAGATGGCTGCCGCGGACGACCTCGCCTACGTCGCCGAGCTCAAGCGCAAGCACCGGGCGGAGATCGTCAATTCGCCGGCCGCCGGCGCCGCCCGGAAATAGCGGATCGGCGGCGCGGCGGGCCTCAGGCGCTCATCAGCGCCGCCGCGGCCCGCGCGAACTCGTCGTCGCTTTCCGCACCGAGGCTGAGCGGCATGGCGTCGCCGGCGCGGCGGAAATTGCGGCCGATCGATCGCTGGTAGGCAGGATCGTAGTGTTCGGCGAGCAGCCGGCTCACCATCTCCTCCCATCGCGCATCCGACGCCAGACGCTTCCAGGTTTCGACGCGTTCGCGGCCGTGCAGCGGCACCAGGCACTCGAGCTGCCGCAGCAGCGTTGCCGAGTCGGCCTCGAAGTGCGCGTACTCGTCGCGCAGCAGGCGAACCCTGGCCTCGCTCGGCAGCTTGAGTTCGACGCACTCCGCCGCGCGCATGTGTTCGAGCAGCGCATCGGGCAGGCGCAGCTGGCCGACCTTGCGGCTCTCCGACTCGACGAACACCGGTTGCCTGGGGTCGAGCGACCGCAGGCTCGACCAGAGCCGGGTCTCGAAGTGCTTCTGCGACGGCTGCGGCGAGGCCGGCAGCGCGCCGAGAACCGAACCGCGGTGCCGGGCCAGGAGCTCGAGGTCGAGCACCTGGGCACCGCGTTGCGCGAGGTGCCTCAGCAGCCGGCTCTTGCCGCTTCCGGTCGGCCCGCAGACGACCCGCAGCGAAAAGCGCCGCGGCAGTTCCTGGAGTTCGGCGACCACCTGCCGGCGGAAGGCGCGGTAGCCGCCGTCGAGCTGCCGCGCCGGCCAGCCGACCGAGCCCAGCACATGCGCCATCGCCGCGCTGCGCTGGCCGCCGCGCCAGCAGTACACCAGCGGGCGCCACTGGCGCGGCATGGCGGCGAAGGTCACCTCCAGGTGACGAGCGATGTTGCGCGCGACCAGCGCCGCGCCCTGTCGTCGGGCGGCGAAGGCCGACTCCTGGCGGTACTGCGTGCCGACGCGGCGTCGCTCGTCGTCGTCGAGCACCGGGCAGTTGATCGCGCCGGGAATGCGGTCGTCCTCGTACTCGGACGGGCTGCGCACGTCGATGACGGCATCGAAGGCGTCGAGACGGGCGAGCGCCTCGGCGCAGCCGATCGTCGCGTTGCGCATCTACGCCGCCGCGGGCACAGCCCGCTGGTCCCGACGCGCGCGCGGCGTGCCGCCGGCGCGCCTGGCGCGCAGCAGCGGCTCGAGCTGCGGCCACACCGTCTCGAGCATGCGCGGCTGCGCCCGCTCCGACGGGTGGATGCGGTCGGCCTGGAAGTAGGCCAGGTCCTCGGCGAAGCCGTCGAGCAGAAACGGCACCAGCGGCAGTTTCTCGTCGCGCGCCAGCTGCGCGTAGACGGCGGCGAAACGCTGCGAGTAATCGCGACCGTAGTTCGGCGGAATCCGCATGCCGATCAGCAGGACCCGGGCGCCGGCAGCGCGGCTGGCGGCGACCATCGCCGCCAGGTTGTCCCGCATGGCCGCGAGCGGCAGGCCGCGCAGGCCGTCGTTGGCGCCGAGCTGCAGCACGACGATGGCCGGCCGATGCTGCTGGAGAAGCTGCGGCAGGCGCGTGCGGCCGCCGCTGGTGGTCTCGCCGCTGATGCTCGCGTTCACGACGCTATACTGCGCGCCCTCCCTGGCGATGCGGTCGGCGAGCAGCCGAACCCAGCCGGTGTCGCGCGGCAGTCCGTACTCCGCGGACAGGCTGTCGCCGACGACGAGTATCGCGGCCGGAGCCGCCGCGGCCGCGCTTCCAGCGATCAGTGACACGCACAGCAGCGCCCGGCGCAGCCACGCAGCAATCGGTCTCGACACGGCGAATGAGTTCAGGACAAGGCGCCGACAGGGCGCCGCAGGCGGCGCTGAAGGCCGCGGGGCTGACGAAGATCGTCCAGGACGCCACCGGCAGCCTGACGATTCTGGATGATATCAACCTCGAGATCGGCAGCGGCGAGACGGTCGCCATCGTCGGCGCATCGGGCTCCGGCAAGTCGACGCTGCTCGGCCTTCTCGCCGGCCTCGACGTGCCGACCCGCGGCGAGGTGCGCCTGTTCGGCGCCGATCTGTTCGCCAACGACGAGGACGGCCGCGCGCGCCTGCGGGCGCAGACGATCGGCTTCGTGTTCCAGTCGTTCCAGCTGCTGCCGCATCTGTCGGCGCTGGAGAACGTGCTGCTGCCGATGGAACTTTCCGGCCGCACGCCCGACGGCATCGACGCCTCGCGCGCCGCGCGCGAGATGCTGGCGCGGGTCGGGCTCGCCGAGCGGCTGTCGCACTATCCGAAGACGCTGTCCGGCGGCGAGCAGCAGCGGGTGGCGCTGGCGCGCGCCTTCGTGCTGCGGCCGCCGCTGCTGCTGGCCGACGAACCGACCGGCAGCCTCGATGCGCGCACCGGCGATGCGGTGATCGAACTGATGTTCGAACTGAACCGCGAGCGCGGTTCGACGCTGGTGCTGGTGACGCACGACCCGCACATCGCCGCCCGCTGCGGCCGGCGCATCGAACTGCAGGCGGGGCGCATCGTCAGCGCCTGAGCGCCGAAGTTCAGAGCGCGGCGCGCAGCCGCGCCAGCAGGCGCGCGGCGAGCGCCGCGACGTCGCCGGCGACGAGCCCGATGTCGGCGCCGAATTCGCCGGCAGCGGCGCCGTGCAGCCAGACCGCCGCCCGCACCGCTTCGAGCGGATCCCGGCTCTGACCGAGAAGCGCGCCGATCATGCCGGCGAGCACATCGCCGGTTCCCGCCGTCGCCAGGGCCGGGCTGCCGGTCGGCGAGATCGCATAGCCGTCGGCGCTGCCAATGACGCTGCCCGCGCCCTTCAGGACGACGATGGCGCCGAAGTTCCGCGCCAGCGCGCTGGCGGCGGCGACGCGGTCGGCCTGGACCGTGCCGGCGTCGCCCGCCAGCAGCCGCGCCGCTTCCAGCGGATGCGGCGTCAGGACCGTCGCCGGGCCGCGCTCGCGGCAGCGGCGCGCGAGCTCCGCGTCGGCGGCGAGCAGGTTCAGCGCATCGGCGTCGATGACGAGCGGCCACGGGCCGTCGAGCGTCCTTTCCAGCGCCTCGCGAGCACGGTCATCGGCGCCGAGGCCGCAACCCACCACGCACGCCGTCAGGCCCTCGAGTCCGGCCAGGGAACGAAACATCAGTTCGGGCTGCAGCGGATCGAAGCGCAGCTCCGGCGCGCCGATGCAGTCGACGTACACGCGGCCGGCGCCCAGGCGCAGTGCCGCCCTTGCCGCCAGCAGCGGCGCGCCGACCATGCCGACGTTGCCGCCGACGATCACGACGCTGCCGTAGCTTCCCTTGTGGGTGTTGCGCGGTCGCCGCAGCCGCAGCGAACCGCAGTCCTCCGCGCCGAGAAGCACGCCGGCATGGGAGCCGGGCGCGACGCCGATGGTCTCGACCCGGACCTGGCCGGCAGCATCGCAGCCGTCGGCCGTAAACAGCCCGGGCTTGCCGCCGATGAAGGTGATCGTCGTCGCGGCCGTGACGCCGGCAACGCCGCCGACCCAGGTGCCGCGATCGGCGTCGAGGCCGCTCGGCACGTCGATCGCGAACACCGGCGCCGGCGAGCCGTTGAGCCGCTGCGCGGCATCGAGGAACTCGCCCGCCAGCGGCCGCACCATGCCGATGCCGAACATCGCGTCGACCAGTGCATCGAACCGCTCGAGGGCCGGCAGCGCGGTCAGACTCCGGCCTCCCGACTCGGCCCAGCGCCGCTGCGCCTGGCGCGCGTCCTCCGTCGCCGGCGCCGCCAGTGCGACGCAAGTCGTGTCGACGCCGCGGCGGGCCAGTTCGAGCGCGCACACGTAACCGTCGCCGCCGTTGTTCCCCGGGCCGCAGACGACGAGCGTCCGCGCCCCCCGCGCCGGCAACGCCTCGGAGACGATGGCGGCGGCGGCGGCGCCGGCGCGCTGCATCAGCGTGCCGGCGGGCAGCGATGCCTGGGCGGCGGCCTCCAGCGTCCGCAGTTCGGCGACGGTGTACAGCGGCTCGCTCATCGGCGCGAAACGAGAAGGAACGGCACCCGCATGCTACGACGGGCGCCGGCGCCCGAAGCGTTCGATCGTCAGGCCGTCGAGATCGATCTGCGGCGCGCTGCCGGCGACGAGGTCGGCGACGACTCGGGCGGAGCCGCAGGCCATCGACCACCCGGTCGAGCCATGGCCGAGATTCAGGTAGACGTTGGGCACCGCGGTGGCGCCCAGCACCGGCGGTCCGTCGGGCAGCATCGGCCGGGCGCCCACCCAGGCGCGCGACTGCGAATAGGCCGCCGCTCCGGGGAACCAGTCGCGCGCCACCCGCAGCAGGGTGCCGAGGGCGGCGTCGCGCAGTTCGAGCCTGCGGTTGCCGAGTTCGGCCGTGCCGGCGATGCGCAACCGGTTGCCCATGCGGGTGATCGCGACCTTGTAGGCCTCGTCCATCACCGACACCAGCGGCGCGAACTCGTCGCGGGTGATTCGCGCCGTCAGCGAATAGCCCTTGACCGGGTACAGCGGCAGCCGGGCGCCGGTGCCGCGCAGCAGGCGACCGCTGTCGGCGCCGGCGGCGACGACGACGGCATCGCCGGCGACCGCTCCCGTCGGCGTGCCCGCCGCGCGGAAGCGTCCGCCGTCGATCGCCAGCGCCTTCACCGGGGTTTCGAAGCGGAATTCGACCCCGGCGGCGGCGGCGAGATCCTTGATCAGGCGGGCGAAGTAGGCGCAGTTGCCGGTCTCCTCGTCCGGCAGATGCAGTCCGCCGGCAAGCGGCGTGGCGTCGATCAGCGCCGGCTCGAGCGCCCGGCACCCCGCGGCATCAAGCAGGCGATGGGCCGTTCCGGCCTGCGACAGCACCTCGATCGACGGCCTGGCGCGCTCGAGGTCGGCGTCGGTGCGGAACAACTGCAGCCAGCCCCGCGACTGCTCGTAGTCCAGCCCGTGGCGGCTGCGCCACTCGTGCAGCACGGCCCGGCTGTATTCGGCCAGCCGCTGCATGCGCTGCTTGTTGACGATGAAGCGCTGCAGCCGGCACTCGCCGAGCCAGCGCGCGATCCACCGCCACTGCGCCGGGTCGATGCCCGGCCGCAGGATCACCGGCGAGGCGTCGCGCCACAGGCTGCGCAGCACCTTCAGCGGCATTCCCGGCTGCGCCCACGGACCGGCGTAGGCGGCGGAGAGCACGCCGGCGTTGGCGTAGCTGGCTTCCTGCGCCACGCCGGGTCGGCGTTCCAGCACCGTGACCTCGAAGCCGCGACCGCGCAGTTCGAACGCGGTGGTGACGCCGATGATGCCGGCGCCGATGACGAGCACGCGCATCGCCTGGTTGTCCGCGTTCCCGCTACAGCTTCATCTGGCCCGGCAGGTAGGTCACCAGCGGCGGGAAGAACCAGATCAGCAGCACCGCGACCACCATCATCGCGAAGTACGGGAACGCGGCGCGGGCGATGGTGTTGATCTGGTGTCCGGTCATCCCCTGCATGA
>CAYLZU010000055.1:0-6560 GCA_964388005.1 uncultured Burkholderiaceae bacterium | reverse complement strand
TGATGATCACGATGGCCAGGCACAGCACGATGAAGAACGGAATGACCGCCTTGGCGACAAACAGGATGTAGTGGCCGGTCATCCCCTGCATGACGAACAGGTTGAAGCCCACCGGCGGCGTGATCTGCGCCATCTCGACCACGATCACGATGTAGATGCCGAACCACAGCAGATCGATCCCCGCCGCCTGCAGCGTCGGCAGCAGCACCGCCATCGTCAGCACGACCATCGAGATGCCGTCGAGGAAGCAGCCGAGCACGATGTAGAAGACCATCAGCAGCAGGATCAGCGCGAACGGCGACAGGTTCAGCGCCCCGATCGACTCCGCGAGATGCCTCGGCAGGCCGACGAAACCCATTGCCAGCGACAGGAACGACGAGCCGGCGAGGATCAGGGCGATCATGCAGTACAGCCGCGTGGCGCCCATCAGCGAGTCCCAGAAGCTCGCCCAGTTCAGCGACCGCTGTGCCGCCGCCACCACCAGCGCCCCGAGCACGCCGAGCGCCGCCGCCTCGGTGGCGGTGGCCACGCCGGCGTAGATCGAACCGAGCACGGCGGCGATCAGCAGCATCACCGGAATCAGGTGCCGCGACTCGGCCAGCCTCTGCCGCAGGCCGAGCATGGCGTCGGGCGGCGGGATCGCCGCCGGATTGCGCAGCGACCACAGCGTCGTATAGCCCATGAACAGACCGGCAAGCAGCACGCCGGGCACGATGCCGGCGATGAACAGCTTGCCGATCGAGACGTCGGCGGCGACGCCGTAGACGATCATGATGATCGACGGCGGGATCAGGAGTCCGAGGGTGCCGGCCCCGGCGAGCGAGCCGACCGACATCAGTTCCGGGTAGCCGCGCCGCTTCAGTTCGGGCAGCGACATCTTGCCGATCGTGGCGCAGGTCGCCGCCGACGAGCCCGACACGGCGGCGAAGATCGTGCAGCCGACGATGTTCACGTGCAGCAGCCTGCCGGGGATGCCCTGCATCCACGGCGCCAGGCCACGGAACAGCCCCTCGGAAAGCCTCGTCTTCAGCAGGATCTCGCCCATCCAGATGAACAGCGGCAGGGCGGTGAGGGTCCAGCTCGACAGCGACCCCCAGACCGTCAGCGCCAGGCTGTCGCCCGCCATGCGGTCGGTGAACACGGTCATCGCCAGCCAGGCAACGCCGAGCACGCCGATGCCGATCCAGACGCCGGCACCGAGCACGGCGAACATCAGCAGCACCAGGATGATCGCGGGCAGGATGTCGGAGCTCATTCGATGTTGGCGGGCTCCGTGCGCTGCGGCTGCGCCAGGCGACGGTGGCGCAGGACAACGATCAGTTCCTCGGCGAATGCCAGCGCCAGCGCCGTGACGCCCAATGCCATCGACAGCTGCGGGATCCACAGCGGCGTGGCGTCGATCTCGGTCGACACGTCGCCGAAGCTCCACGAGCCCCAGGCCAGCTTGCAGCTGTGGTAGGCGAAGTAGCCGGCGAGCAGGGTGGCGACCGCGAGGCAGAACACCTCGATTGCGACCCGGGCCGGGCCGGTGAAGCGGCCGATCAGCAGGCTGACGCGGATATGGTCGCCGCGGCGCAGCGCGTAGGCCATGGTGAGGAAGCTGCCGGCTGCCAGAAAGTAGCCGGCAAAGGCGTCGTGGCCGCCGAGCGTGATGCCGGCCATGCGGCCGAAGATGGCGAACACCTGCAGCAGCAGCGTCGCCAGGATGAACAGGGCGCCGATGACGCCGAGGGCCTGGTACAGCGGCGACAGCGGCGTCTTCATCGCGAGATCAAACGCACGTCCGGCCGCGGCCAGCCGTGCATCCGCAGTTCCGGTGGACGTGTCGGGGCGGCTACTTCTTCGCCGGCGACGAGCGCCGGTAGGTGTCGATGATCTTCTGCCCGTCGGCGCCGGCCTGCCTGGTCCAGTCGGCCAGCATTTCGTCGCCGATCTTCTTCATGTCGGCCATCAGCTGCGGCGTCGGCGTGACGATCTTCATGCCGTTCTTCTGCAGGATGCCGACCGACTCGTCGTCGTAGGCGCGCATCCGCTCCCAACCCTTCTTCTCGGCCTCGGCGGCCAGCCGCACCACGGTTGCCTGGGTCTCCTTGTCCAGCTTGTCGAACTCCTTCTGGTTGACCACCAGCATGTTCTTCGGCAGCCAGGCGTTGACGCGGTGGTAGTGGCTCAGCGATTCCCAGATCTTGGAGTCGACGCCGGTGGCGCCGGAGGTCATCGTCGAGTCGACCACGCCGGTGGCGAGCGCCTGCGACAGCTCGGCGGCCTGGATCGTCAGCGGCGTGGCGCCGACCACCTGCGCGATCTTCGTCGTCGCCGGGTTGTAGGCGCGCCACTTCAGCCCCTTCATGTCGGCCGCCGACTTCAGCTCCTTCTTGGCATGGATGCCCTGCGGCGGCCAGGGCACGGCATACAGCAGCTTGACGCCGCGCTTGGCGAGGATCTGCTCGGCCACCGGCCGCTGC
Organism: uncultured Burkholderiaceae bacterium; assembly: GCA_964388005.1. Classification (GTDB taxonomy): domain Bacteria; phylum Pseudomonadota; class Gammaproteobacteria; order Burkholderiales; family Burkholderiaceae_F; genus JADJWR01. Next base: position 4,095 of record CAYLZU010000055.1, on the reverse strand, counting down.
GCCTGCCACAGCCGGTAGGCCTCGTCGAAGCTCACCGCCAGGAACGGCAGCGAGTCGACGCCGAAGACGGGGTTCTGGTTGACCATCAGGCTCATCAGGATCTCGCCCATCTGCGCCTGGCCGGTTTCCACCGCGCGCATGATCTCCGGCGCCTTGAACAGCGACCCGCCGGGGTGGACGACGATCTTCAGCTTGCCCTTGGTTTCGAACTCGATGTCCTTGGCCATCTGCGACAGCGTGATCGTGTGCGGATTGGCGATCGGGTAGCCGGTCGGCATGTCCCACTTGATCTGTGCCGCGGCGGCGAATGCCGCCCCGGCGAGCAGCGCGGCAGCGAGCAGACGGACGAACTTCATGAGGTCTCCTTGGTTCAGGGTTGGAATCCGGCGTGCGCACTGTACCGCGAGCCGCCGGCGTTTGCCGAGGTCGCCGACGCGCGCCCGCGACAGCGCCTACTCGACCTCGAAGCGCAAGTCGAGTTCGCCGCTGCGGCCCTTCAGGTCGTCGACCCGCAGCAGCAGACGGTGGCGTCCGGCGGGGATCGCCGCCTCGGGCAGGCTGAAGCCGGCGGCGGCCACCTTGACCCGGTCGAGGATGCGGGCAGTGACGTCGAGCCTAAGGTTGCCGTACAGGACGCGGAAAGTGCCCGGATCGATGGCCGCATCGGGCAGCGGCAGGAAGCGAACGTCGATCGGAAACGGCGACTTCAGGCGCAGGCGGGCGTCGAAGACCGGCCGCAGCAGTTCGATCCGCGGCCCGGCCGGTGGCTCCGAAGGAGAGCGGGGCAGCATCCGCTCCATGGGCAGGTCGGACTCGGGATAGCGGCGGGCCTCGTCGGCCGTGATCAGCAGCAGCGGCGCCGCGCCGGCACCGCCGCTGCGGACGGCCGTCGCCAGCGGCAGCAGGACGGCGAGCGCAAACGTGAGACGGCGGCGGGTGACGGGCAGTGTCGGCATCGGTTCTTCGCTGAAGACGCGCGACCGCTCCTGACATTACCGCACCGCGGGGCCGAGCCGGACGGCGCCGGCGGGGCCGACGCGACAGGCGCCCGCAGGCGGCGCGCGGCGATCCGGGCATACTGGCGTAGCCGACGCCCTTGTTCTGCGACCACCATGATCCCCACCGCAACGGGTTCCGAACGCTGGCAGTTCTGGATCGACCGCGGCGGCACCTTCACCGACATCGTCGCCCGCCGCCCGGACGGGACGCTGCTGACGCACAAGCTGCTGTCGGACAACCCGGAGCAGTACGCCGACGCGGCGGTGGCCGGCATCCGCCACCTGCTGGGCGTGGCCCCTGAGGCGCCGATTCCGGTGGCCGCCATCGAGGCGGTGAAGATGGGCACCACGGTGGCCACCAATGCGCTGCTCGAGCGCAAGGGCGAACCGACCGTGCTGGTGATCACCAGGGGCTTCGGCGACGCGCTGCGCATCGCCTACCAGAACCGGCCGCGGCTCTTCGACCGCCACATCGTGCTGCCGGAGCTGCTGTACTCGCGGGTGATCGAGGCCGACGAGCGCATCGGCGCCCAGGGCGAGGTGGTCGCGCCGCTGGACGACGCCAGGCTTGCCGCCGATCTGCGCGCCGCCTTCGCTGCCGGTTTCCGCTGCTGCGCCATCGTCTTCATGCACGGCTACCGCTATACGCAGCACGAGGCGCGGGCGGCCGAACTGGCACGGCAGGCTGGCTTCACCCAGGTGTCGGTATCGCACCAAGCGAGCCCGATGATGAAGCTGGTGGCGCGCGGCGACACCACCGTGGTCGACGCCTACCTGTCGCCGATCCTGCGCCGCTACGTGGCGCAGGTGGCCGGGCAGTTGCCCGACACCCGGCTGCTGTTCATGCAGAGCAACGGCGGGCTTACCGACGCGCACCGCTTCCAGGGCAAGGACGCGATCCTGTCCGGGCCGGCGGGCGGCATCGTCGGCATGGTGCGCACCAGCCGCATGGCCGGCTTCGACCGCATCATTGGCTTCGACATGGGCGGCACCTCGACCGACGTCTCGCACTACGCCGGCGAGTACGAGCGCGAGTTCGACACCCTGGTGGCCGGCGTGCGCATGCGGGCGCCGATGATGAGCATCCACACCGTGGCCGCCGGCGGCGGCTCGATCCTGCACTTCGACGGCGCCCGGCTGCGGGTCGGCCCCGACTCGGCCGGCGCCAACCCGGGGCCGGCCTGCTACCGGCGCGGCGGGCCGCTGGCGGTCACCGACGCCAACGTCATGCTCGGCCGCATCCAGCCGGAGTTCTTTCCCCACGTGTTCGGCCCGCGCGCCGACGCGCCGCTCGACCGCGCCGTCGTCGTGCAGCGCTTCTCGGCGCTTGCCGACGAGATCGCCGCCGCCACCGGCACGCGCAAGAGCGCGGAGGAGCTGGCCCGGGGGTTCCTCGACATCGCCGTGCGCAACATGGCGGAGGCGATCAAGAAGATCTCGGTCGCGCGCGGCCACGACGTGACCCGATACACCCTGACCGTCTTCGGCGGCGCCGGCGGCCAGCACGCCTGCGCGGTGGCCGACCAGCTGGCGATGACCCGCATCTTCGCCCACCCGCTGGCCGGCGTGCTGTCGGCCTACGGCATGGGGCTGGCGGACCAGACGGCGATGCGCGAGACGACCGTCGAGCTGCCTCTCGGCGAGGCGGCGATGGCGCAGGTCGCCGCCACCGTGGCGCGGCTCGGCGAAGCGGCCGCGGCGGAACTGCTCCGCCAGGGCGTGGCGGCCGAGCGCATCCGGCGCGTGGCGCGCGCGCACCTGAAGTACGAGGGCACCGACACCTCGCTGCCGGTGGATTTCGACCGCGCCGAGTCGATGCGCGCCGCCTTCGAGTCCGGCTACCGCAGCCGGTTTTCCTTCCTGATGCCCGAGCGGCCGCTGATCATCGAGGCGGTGTCGGTCGAGGCGATCGGCGCCGGCGATGCCAGCGACGAGACTCCGGTCGAGCCGCCGCCGCGGCAAGGCCCGCTGCGACCGGCGCGCCTCGTCCAGGCCTACTTCGACGGCGGCTGGCGCGACACCCCGCTGTTCGTGCGCGAGGACACGCGGCCGGGCGACGCGATCGACGGCCCGGCAATCATCGCCGAGCGCAACGCCACCACGCTGGTCGAGCCGGGCTGGCGCGCCGAGGTCACGCCGCTCGATCACCTGGTGCTGACGCGCGTGGCGGCGCGGCGCAGCGGCACGGCGATCGGCACCCAGGTCGACCCGGTGCTGCTGGAGATCTTCAACAACCTGTTCATGTCGATCGCCGAGCAGATGGGCATGCGGCTGCAGAACACCGCCTACTCGGTCAACATCAAGGAGCGGCTCGACTTTTCCTGCGCCCTGTTCGACGCCGACGGGAATCTCATCGCCAACGCGCCGCACATGCCGGTGCATCTGGGCTCGATGAGCGAGTCGATCAAGACCGTGATGCGCGAGAACGAGGGCCGGATGGTTCCCGGCGACGCCTACGTGATCAACGATCCGTACCACGGCGGCACGCACCTGCCGGACGTGACCGTGATCACGCCGGTGTTCGACCGTGAGGGACGCGAGATCCTGTTCTACGTCGGCTCGCGCGGCCACCACGCCGACATCGGCGGCATCACGCCGGGGTCGATGCCGCCGCTCTCGACGTCGCTCGACGAGGAAGGGGTACTGTTCACGAACTTCCAGCTCGTCGAAGGGCAGGGGGTCGATCGGCCGGGCCGCCTGCGGGAGGCCGAGTGCCTGGCGATCCTCACCGGCGGCCCGCATCCGGCGCGCAACCCGCAGCAGAACCTGGCGGATCTCAAGGCGCAGATCGCCGCCAACGAGAAGGGCCGGGAAGAACTGCTGCGGATGGTCGACCAGTTCGGCCTCGACGTCGTGCGGGCGTACATGCGGCACGTGCAGGACAACGCCGAGGAGTCGGTGCGGCGGGTGATCACCGTGCTTCGCGACGGCTCGTTCGACTACCGGCTCGACAACGGTGCCTTGATCCGCGTAAAGATCACCGTCGACCGCGAAGCGCGCGCGGCCACCATCGACTTCACCGGCACGGCCGTGCAGCTGCCGAACAACTTCAACGCCCCGTCGGCGATCTGCGTCGCCGCCGTGCTGTACGTGTTCC
>CAYLZU010000054.1:0-13912 GCA_964388005.1 uncultured Burkholderiaceae bacterium | reverse complement strand
ACCAGGCCACCGGAGAGCGGCTCGACAACCTGATGGACCCGTATCGCCTGTTCCGCTGCCACTCGATCATGAACTGCGTCGACGTGTGCCCGAAGGGGCTGAATCCGACCCGGGCGATCGGCAAGATCAAGGAACTGATGGTCCGGCGCGCCGTGTAGGCCGCCGGAGTCCGCCGCCATGCCCGCCGCCGATCCGCTCCCGGGCCGGGGGGCAGACTCCGAACCGGCCGAACTCAGGCGGCTGCGGTGGCGCGCCCGCCGCGGTCTGCTCGAAAACGACCTGCTGATCGGCCGATTTCTCGATCGCCATGGCAGGACTCTTGATGCAGCGCAGAACCAGGCCCTGATGAAGCTGCTTGAATTGCCCGACACCGAGTTGCTCGACCTCCTGTTGGGCCGGACCGATCCCGCGGCGCCGCTCGACAGCGCCGACCTGCGTGCGCTGCTGGACAGGATACGAGCGGCTTGACCGTCTGATCCCAACCTCTTTCGAGACAAGGAACCGACATGACGCTGACTTCCGCCGACGGCAAGGCCACGCTGACGTTCTCGGACGGCACGCCCGCGCTCGAGCTTCCGATCTACAAGGGGACGATCGGGCCCGACGTCATCGACATCCGTCAGCTCTACGGCAAGACCGGCAAGTTCACCTACGACCCGGGCTTTCTCTCGACGGCGTCGTGCAATTCGACCATCACCTACATCGACGGCGACAAGGGCGAGCTGCTGTACCGCGGCTATCCGATCGAGCAGCTGGCGACCAAGTGCGACTACCTGGAGACCTGCTACCTGCTGCTGTTCGGCGAGCTGCCGAACGAGGCGCAGCGGGCCGACTTCGTCAGGCGCGTGACCAACCACACGATGGTCAACGAGCAGATGCAGTTCTTCCTGCGCGGCTTCCGCCGCGACGCGCATCCGATGGCGGTGCTGACCGGCCTGGTCGGGGCGATGTCGGCGTTCTACCCGGACTCGATCAACCTGAACGATCCGTGGCAGCGCGAGGTGTCGGCGATCCGCCTGATCGCCAAGCTGCCGACCCTGGTGGCGATGGCCTACAAGTACACGGTCGGCCAGCCGTACATGTACCCGCGCAACGATCTGTCGTACGCGGCGAACTTCATGCGCCTGATGTTCGCCACCCCGTGCGAGGACTACCGGCCGAACGACGTGCTGGTCCGCGCCATGGACCGCATCTTCATCCTGCACGCCGACCACGAGCAGAACGCCTCGACCTCGACCGTGCGCCTGTGCGCCTCCTCGGGCACCAACCCGTTCGCCGCCATCGCCGCCGGCGTGGCCTGCCTGTGGGGACCGGCGCACGGCGGCGCCAACGAGGCGTGCCTGAACATGCTGTTCGAGATCCAGAAGAACGGCGGCGTGGCGAAGATCGGCGAGTTCATCGACAAGGTCAAGGACAAGAACAGCGCCGTCAAGCTGATGGGCTTCGGCCACCGCGTCTACAAGAACTACGATCCGCGCGCCAAGCTGATGCGCGAGACCTGCCACGAGGTGCTCGAGGCGCTCGGGCTGCAGGACGATCCGCTGTTCAAGCTGGCGATGGCGCTGGAGAAGATCGCGCTCGAGGACGACTACTTCGTCAGCCGCAAGCTGTACCCGAACGTCGACTACTACTCCGGCATCGTGCAGAAGGCGATCGGCATCCCGGTGACGCTGTTCACGGCCATCTTCGCGCTGGCGCGCACCGTCGGCTGGATCGCGCAGCTGAACGAGATGATCGCCGATCCCGAGTACAAGATCGGCCGGCCGCGGCAGCTGTTCGTCGGCAGCAGGCCGCGCGACGTCAAGCCGATCAAGGATCGCTGACCGGCGACGGACCGGCGGGGAAGGAACGGCGCCCGAGGGCGCCGTTTCTGTTGGTTCGCAGCGGGTGGCCGGCCCGGTCGCGGTCACCGACCGCGCCGCGGCGGCCGGCCGCGGCCTACTGCGGCACCGACAGCGTCGTGCCCGAGAAGCCGATCGCGTTCGCCGCTGCCGGCGTGGCGACGAAGGTCGGCACGTTGGCCGCTTCGAGCGGCGCACCGGCCGCGCGCGGCGTCGTGCGGACCACCTGGCTGCCCGGCAGCGGGGCGCCGTTCTTCAGGTGGTTCCACATGGCGTCCATGGCGCGGACGAAGTACACATGCAGCGGCACGTAGCGGGTGTCGTAGCCGAGCAGCGCGCCGAAGGCGATGAAGGTGTCGAAGTGCTGCGCGTTGGTGACCTCGATGTAGCGCGCCTTCGAGGCGCTGCCCTCGACGATCTGGTTCTTGCCGAAGTAGGCGCGCGCGGCGTGGTTCACCGGCACCAGCGTGTCGTCGCGGCCGGCGACGATCAGCGTCGGCTTGCCGCGCAGGTTGGCGTTCAGCTGCACCTCCTGGATGCCGGCGCGGACGCGATCCGACCAGGTCTTCATCGTGCCGGTGAGCGCCGCCCCGGTGACCGTGTCGACGCCGGTGACGAGCGAGCGCATGCACAGCGCACCGTCGAGGGCGAAGTCGGCCGCGCCGCTGGTCGGCGATACGGCGAGGAAGTCGAGGCGCGCGCCGCCGACGGAGTCGTTGTAGACGATGTTGATGCCGCTGGTCGGCGGCACGCCGTTGCCGGTCGAGAACAGGCCGGCCTGGGTCGTCGCCACCTGGGCGATGACGCTGCCGGTCGCGTCGGTGTTGGCGAAGGAGAAGCCGCACACGTTGTCGGTGACCTTGAAGCGCCCGTGCGCGTTGACGTAGGTCATCACGATCGCGTTGGTGGCGAAGCGGAAGTGCGACTGCTGCAGGAAGTTGTGCTCGCTCTGCCAGCCATAGGAGTTCATCTTGGCCAGCGCATCGTCGGCCTGCGCCGCCAGGGTCGTGCCGGCGATGAGTCCGCGCGCGCGCAGGGCGGCACAGCGGTTCTCGGCCGCGGCCGTGTACGCGGGCGGCCAGAACGCCGGCGCCAGCGACAGTCCGGCCTGCGACGACAGCGCCGCGCAGGGCTGGTAGATGTTGGCGTAGCTGAAGTAGTCGATCAGGGGCTTGCTGTGCGTGGCGACGGTGGCGGAGCCCTGGCGGATGATCAGGCTTGGGTTCGACCCCGGCTGGGAGTTGGGCTCGGTCACGGCGACGCCGTCGATCAGGCCCTTGGTGTCCTGCTCGGCGGCGGCCAGCGCAGCGCCGCCGCCGTTGGAAATCGACGAGGCGATCACCAGCGTATTGGCCGGCTTGAAACGCACCAGCCGCAGGTTGCTGCCGCCCCCGAGCGGCTCGCCGTACTTCTCGTTGAGCACCCAGAACGCGAACTCGACCGCCTGCAAGGTGTTCTTGCCCCAGTCCTTCTCCGGGTTCTGCTGCGAATGGGCATGCTTGTAGGCGACCCGGTTCGGGAAGGCGGTGTTGAAGGCCGTGCGCTCGGCATCGGTGAGATCGGCGCGGAAGTGCGCCTGCGTGCCGGCGGTTGCGGCGGAGGCGAGCGTGCCGTCGATTCGGATCACCGTGTTGCTGACCGGATCGTGCAGCCCGTTGCCGGTGCCCTTGTCGGCGTAGGCCACGGCGCAGCCGCGCTTCAGGCCCCACTCGCCCGAAGTGCCGATGGCGCCGTAGACGCCGCGCGAGCCCGACGAGGTGCCGGTGACGATGCAGGGGTTGTTGACATCGAACTTGGCCGGGATCTGCACCATCAGCACAACGTTCTGCCTGCCGCTGCCGTCGTCGGCGACGCCGATGTGCTCCTCGCCTGCGACCTTGCCCTCGCCGAGGGTGTCATTGCCGTTGATGTCGATGTTCGGGCCGTACAGGCGGCCGAAACCGCCAGCCGAGGTGTAGTCGAGCACGGCGCGGTAGTTGGTGTGGATCGCGTTACGGCGCAGTTCGGCCACCGTCGGCGCCGCCGGGTTGGCAAAGGCCGGTGCCGCGGCGGCCAGCCCGGTCTTGCCCAGCCCGCCCGTGAGCAGATCGTCGGTGTTGCCGTCGTACGTCGCCGAGCGCACCGCGCCGGAGAGAAAGGTCGGCCTCTCGTTGACGTCGATGACCGGGTCGTCGTCGTCGCAGGCGGCCAGCAGGCCGGCGATCGCGGTCAGGGCCAGGGGAAGGGCAATTCTTCGCATGCGGGTCTCCTCCGTGTGAGGTCGCGACGCTAATCCAATGCTCGCGAACCGTCCAGACGCGGCGCCTGGCGCTGCCGCGTGAAGGCTCGGGCTTCAGCGGGTGGCGACCGGCACCGGCCGGATCAGCAGGCCGTCGCGCAGCCGGTTCATCGGCATCGCAAAGGAGAAGCGGTCCACCGCCGCGGCGCAGTCGAGATCGGCCGGCGGCAGGTCGGGGTTCGATCCGGCAGCAAAGCGGCGGCCGAAGTCCGATCGGCGCAGGCGATCGGCGAAAGGCGTCCGCGGCGGATCGGCGCCGCGCAGAAGCGCCTCGATCAGGTCGGCGCAGGCGTGGTCCTCGTCGCCGTCGCGGTCGGCCCAGACGCCCGTGATCACGAAGGTCACCGACGGCGGCCGCAGCAGGCGCAGATAGGCCGCGGTGGCGCTGGCGCACACCAGGCTCGAGGCGAGCAGGACGCCGGCGTGATCGCAGGCGACGAGTCCGCGCGTCCCGCCGGCCGTGTACTGGATGATGCGGCGGCCGGCGAGGTCGAGGCCGGCGATCGCCGACGGCGAATTGCCGATGTCGAGCCCCGGCGCCGGAGCGCCGCCGCCCACCGCGCCCACCGCCAGCGCCTCCGGCTCCATGGCGCGCAGACGACGGGCGGCGTCGAGCGTCTCGACCGGAACCACCTCGCGGGCGCCGCGCGCGAACGCGTAGGCGATCGTGGTGAACGAGCGCAGCACGTCGATCACCACCACCGCGCCGTGCAGTTCGGGGCAGTGAGGCAGGTCGGAGCGGAGGATCTTCATCGTGCGGCGGCCGCTCGCGGCCGGGGCTCGGAACCTTCGCCGTTGCCGGCGGCCGGACCGCTCGCGGTACGAGCCGACCCGGACGGTGCAGACGGGGCGACGCAGGCGCGGCGGTGCCCGGATTCTGCGGCGCCGCGATCGGCGCGCCCCCGGTTCAGGTCAATGCGGCGTTGATCGCCGCCAGCGTCGCCGCGCCGGGGCAAAGCTCGGCCTCGCCGAGCCGGTTCAGCGGCGTGTCCACGGTGTTCAGGTGCTCGTGCAGGTCGCCGGCGGCCGGATCGACGTACAGCAGGCCGGTGACGACTTCACCACGCGCCTGGTGCGACTGGATGTGGTCGATCGCCGCCAGCCGGTCGCCGGGGTCGTGGCCGGCGGCGAGCTTGCGCAGGCGCAGGCGGCTGCCGTCGTGCAGCGTGATCTCGATCACCTCGCCCGGCGAGTAGTCGGCGACGATCGGCCCGCGCTTCGGCATGAAGTCGAGCCGGTTGACGGCGTCGTTGTGGCTGCGCACGTAGTCGTAGCTCTTGGTGCTGCCGGGGTGGTTGTTGAAGGCCACGCACGGACTGATCACGTCGAGCAGCGCCGGACCGCGATGGACCAGCGCGCCCTTGATCAGCGGCACCAGCTGCGCCTTGTCGCCGGAGAAGCTTCGCGCCACGTAGGTGGCGCCCATCGCCAGCGCCAGCGACACCATGTCGATCGGCGCGTCGCGATTGACCGCACCGCGCTTGGACTGCGAGCCGGCATCCGCGGTGGCCGAGAACTGGCCCTTGGTCAGGCCGTAGACGCCGTTGTTCTCGACGATGTAGGTCATGTCGACGCCGCGCCGCATCAGGTGGGCGAACTGTCCGAGCCCAATCGAGGCCGAGTCGCCGTCGCCGGAGACGCCGAGGTAGATCAGATCGCGATTGGCGAGACTGGCCCCGGTGGCCACCGACGGCATCCGGCCGTGGACCGAGTTGAAGCCGTGCGACTGGCCGAGAAAGTAGTCGGGCGTCTTCGACGAGCAGCCGATGCCGGACAGCTTCGCCACCCGGTGCGGCTCGATCGCCAGTTCCCAGCAGGCCTGGACGATCGCGGCCGAGATCGAGTCGTGGCCGCAGCCGGCGCACAGGGTCGAGATCTTGCCCTCGTAGTCGCGCCGGGTCAGTCCGAGCGTGTTGGCCGGCAGGGTCGGGTGGTGCAGCCTCGGCTTGGCGATGTAGGTCATTGCCCGCCTCCTATGCCGCCTTGCCGGACTTCAGCGGCCGCACGACCGCCCGCTTCGCCTGCTCGGCGATCGCCTCGGTGATGAAGCGGGCCGTGATCGGCGTGCCGTCGTAGTGCAGCACCGAGTGCAGCCGCGCCGGATCGACCTGGAGTTCGTTGACCAGCATCATCTTCAGCTGCGCGTCGCGGTTCTGCTCGACGACGAACACCGTTTCGTGCTCGGCGATGAACTGCGCCACGCTGTCGGAGAACGGGAAGGCGCGCAGCCGCAGCGTGTCGAGCGCCACCCCGGCGGCGGCGAGGGCATCGATCGCCTCGTCCATCGCCGGGCTGGTCGAGCCGAAATGGATGGCGCCGAAGCGCGTCCTTGCCTCGGCGCGGCGCAGCACCGGTTGCGGCACCAGTGCCCGCGCGGTGTCGAACTTGCGCAGCAGCCGCTGCACGTTCTCGACGTAGTCCGGGCCGGCCTCGGAGTAGCGGGCGTCGGTGTCCTTGGTGGTGCCGCGGGTGAAGTAGGCGCCGCGTTTCGGGTGCGTGCCGGGATAGGTCCGGCAGGCGATGCCGTCGCCGTCGAGGTCGCGGTAGCGGCCGAACGGGCTGCCCGCCTCGAGCTGCTCGCGCGTCATCACCTTGCCGCGGTCGTAGCGGCGGCCCTCGTCCCAGCGGAAGGGCGCGGCCAGGCGCTGGTTCATGCCGATGTCGAGATCGCTCATCACGAACACCGGCGTCTGCAGCCGGTCGGCCAGGTCCAGCGCCGCGGCGGTGAACTCGAAGCACTCGTGCGGGTCCTCGGGCAACAGCAGCACGTGCTTGGTGTCGCCGTGCGAGGCGTAGGCGCAGGAGATCAGGTCGGCCTGCTGCGTCCGCGTCGGCATGCCGGTGGAGGGGCCGCCGCGCTGCACGTTGACGATCGTCGCCGGGATTTCGGCGAAGTAGGCCAGCCCGATGAACTCGCTCATCAGCGACACGCCGGGGCCCGAGGTGGCGGTGAAGGCGCGGGCGCCGTTCCAGCCGGCGCCGATGACGATGCCGATCGACGCCAGTTCGTCCTCGGCCTGCACGATGGCGTAGCGGCGCTTGCCGCTCGCCGGGTCGACGCGGAACCTGGCGCAGTACTTCTCGAAAGCCTCGGCCAGCGACGACGACGGCGTCAGCGGATACCAGGCGCAGACGGTGGCGCCGCCGTAGACGGCGCCGAGGGCGCTGGCCGAGTTGCCGTCGACGAAGATGCGGTTGCCGACCGCTTCCCGCCGCTCGATCTTCAGGCCCAGTTCGGCGCCGAGGTGCTCGCGGCCGTAGTGCAGCCCGGTCATGAAGGCATCGAGGTTCGGCCTGATCAGGCGGTCCTTGCCCTTGTACTGCTCGCCGAGCAGGCTCGCGATCACCTCCGGCTCGATGCCGAGCAGCGCCGACAGCACGCCGACGACCATGATGTTCTTCAGCAGCTGCCGCTCGCGCGGATCGCTGTACTTGGCGGCGCAGATCTCGGTAAGCGGCACCCCGATCGCGGTGATGTCGTCGCGGAACCTGGACGCCGGCAGGTTCTTGGTGCTGTCGTGGAACAGGTAGCCGCCGGGCTCGATCTCGGCCAGGTCCTGGTCCCAGGTCTGCGGGTTCATCGCCACCGCGAGATCGACGCCGCCGCGACGGCCCAGCCAGCCGCGCTCGCAGACGCGCACCTCGTACCAGGTCGGCAGGCCCTGGATGTTCGACGGGAAGATGTTGCGCGGGCTGACCGGCACCCCCATGCGCAGCACGCTGCGGGCGAACAGTTCGTTGGCCGAGGCCGAGCCGGAACCGTTGACGTTGGCGAACTTGACGACGAAGTCGTTGACCGCCTCGATCCGGGGCCCGCGGGTCTTCGTCATGTCCGCGGCTCCCGACCGCTGCTGGCCGTCGGCAGCCCGATTGGAGGCCGGGCGCAGCGAACGAAAGGCGGGCGCGAGCGGTCCATCAGGCCACCTTCCGCTGCGGCGACCGGCAGCCGCGGCCGGCATGGGTCAGGTCGAGGAGGAACTTCTGCATGTCCCAGGCGCCGGTCGGGCAGCGCTCGGCGCACAGGCCGCAGTGCAGGCACACATCCTCGTCCTTGACCATCACCCGTCCGGTCTTCAGGGCGGTGGAGACGTACAGCGGCTGCGACAGGTTGGCTGCCTTCGCCCGCAGCCGCTGCCGCAGCTCCGGTTCCGGGCCGTTGGCGGTGAAGCTGATGCAGTCGGTCGGGCAGATGTCCATGCAGGCATCGCACTCGATGCACTGGGTGGCCGTGAACACGGTCTGTACATCGCAGTTCAGGCACCGTTGCGCCTCCTTCCACGCGGTGGCGGCATCGAAGCCGAGTTCGACCTCGACCCTGATGCTCGCCAGCGCCTGCTTGACGTCGCGCCACGGCACCTTGTGGCGCCCGTCGGGCGCGACATCGTTGTCGTAGCTCCACTCGTGGATGCCCATCTTCTGCGACACCAGCGTCACGCCCGGCGGCGGCCGCTCGGCGACGTCCTCGCCGTGCAGGAACTTGTCGATCGAGATCGCCGCCTCGTGCCCCTGCGCCACCGCCCAGATGATGTTCTTCGGACCCAGCGCCGCGTCGCCGCCGAAGAAGACGTTCGGCAGCGTCGAGCGCAGCGTCGCCGGATCGACCACCGGCATGCCCGATTCGTCGAAGCGCAGGCCGAGGTCGCGTTCGATCCACGGGAAGGCATTCTCCTGTCCGACCGCGACCAGCACCTGGTCGCACTCGAACACCTGCGGCGGCTCGCCGGTGGACACCAGCCTGCGGCGGCCGCGGGCGTCGTATTCGGCGCGCACCCGGTCAAAGCTCATGCCGGTGAGCCGCCCGGCCTCGTGCAGGAACGCGGTCGGCACGAGCAGGTTCAGGATCGGGATGCCCTCGTGCAGGGCATCCTCCTTCTCCCACGGCGACGCCTTCATCTCGTCGAAGCCGGAGCGGACGATCACCTTGACGTCCTCGCCGCCGAGCCGGCGCGCGGTGCGGCAGCAGTCCATCGCCGTATTGCCGCCGCCGAGCACGATCACCCGCCTGCCGATCCGCGTCGTGTGGCCGAAGGCGACCGAGGCCAGCCAGTCGATGCCGACGTGGATCTGCGCCGCGCCTTCCTGCCGCCCCGGCAGTTGCAGGTCGCGGCCGCGCGGAGCGCCGGAGCCGACGAACACCGCGTCGTAGCCTTCGGCCAGCAGGCGCTCCATCGAGTCGATGCGAACGCCGCCGCGGAACTCGACGCCGAGGCCGAGCACGTAGCCGGTCTCCTCGTCGATCACTGCTTCGGGCAGGCGAAAGCGCGGGATCTGCGAGCGGATCATTCCGCCCGCCTTCGGGTCCTGGTCGAACACCGTGACCTGATAGCCGAGCGGCGCCAGGTCGCGCGCCACCGTCAGCGACGCCGGCCCGGCGCCGACGCAGGCGACGCGCCGGCCGTTGCGGCTCGGTGCCGGCCGCGGCAGCCGCTTGCGGATGTCGCCCTTGAAGTCGGCGGTGACGCGCTTCAGGCGGCAGATCGCGACCGGCTCCGGACGCGCGGCCTGCTGCTCCTCGACGCGGCCGCGCCGGCAGGCCGGCTCGCACGGGCGGTCGCAGGTGCGGCCGAGGATGCCGGGAAAGACGTTCGACTTCCAGTTGACGAGGTAGGCGTCGTCGTAGCGGCCGGCGGCGATCAGGCGGATGTACTCGGGCACCGGCGTGTGGGCCGGACAGGCCCACTGGCAATCGACGACACGGTGGAAGGTGTCGGGATCGCGGATGTCGGTCGGCTGCAAGGGCGTGTCTCCCGGCTGCCATCGGTGCGCCGGCCGCTGCGCCATTCACATCGCAGCCGCGCGCCGTTGTAAGTGGTCAGACCAGTCTACGCCGCAGGCAACGGCGCGAGACCACCGCGATCGCCCGTGTATCGCCGACAAAACAGCCTCGAACACGGCCCTGCCCGGTGCTAACATCGCGCGCTCGGTTTTCGGCCGGCACAGTCGCTGCCGGGCCGCGGACCGCACGTGAACCGTGGCGCCGCCTAGCGGCAAAGCGGCGCCGCAGGTGGAAGCTCCCGCAGATACCCGGCACCTTGGACGAGAAACTCGTTGACAAAGGACTCGCGATGATCCGCCAGCTGCAGCTGAACTCGTACCTGTTCGGCGGCAACGCCCCGTACGTCGAGGAGCTGTACGAGCGCTACCTCGACAACCCCGGCTCGGTGCCGGACAAGTGGCGCGCCTACTTCGATCAGATGCAGCTGGTGCCGGCGGCCGACGGCACCCTGAACACTCCGGACGTCGCGCACGCGCCGATCGTCGAATCCTTCGCCCTGCGCGCCAAGACCGGAGCGCTGCGGCCGTCGGTGGCGCCGACCGACCTGTCGGTGGCGCGCAAGCAGGTCCACGTCCAGTCGATCATCGCCGCCTACCGCTTCCTCGGCGCGCGCTGGGCCGACCTCGACCCGCTGAAGCGGCAGGAGCGGCCGCAGATCGCAGAACTGGAGCCGGGCTTTTATGACCTGACCGAAGCCGACATGGACATTGTCTTCTCGGCCTCGAACACCTACTTCGGCCAGGAGCAGATGACGCTGCGCGAGATCATCAAGGCGCTGCGTCAGACCTACTGCGGCACCATCGGTGTCGAGTACATGTACATCTCCGATCCGGCGCAGAAGCGCTGGTGGCAGCAGAAGCTGGAGTCGACGCGGTCGACGCCGAACTTCACCGCCGACGAGAAGCGACGCATCCTCGACCGGCTGACGGCGGCCGAGGGCCTGGAGCGCTTCCTGCACACCAAGTACGTCGGCCAGAAGCGCTTCTCGCTCGAAGGCGGGGAGAGCTTCATCGCCGCCATGGACGAGGTGGTTCAGCGCGCCGGGGAAAACGGCGCCGAGGAGATCGTCATCGGCATGGCGCACCGCGGACGGCTGAACGTGCTGGTCAACACGCTCGGCAAGATGCCGAAGGACCTGTTCGCCGAGTTCGAGGGCAAGAGCACCGCCGATCTGCCGGCCGGCGACGTCAAGTACCACATGGGCTTCTCCAGCGACGTGCCGACGCCGGGCGGGCCGGTGCACCTGTCGCTGGCGTTCAATCCGTCGCACCTGGAGATCGTCAATCCGGTGGTCGAGGGTTCGGTGCGCGCGCGCCAGGAGCGGCGCGGCGACGTCGAGGGCGCCAAGGTGCTGCCGGTGCTGGTGCACGGCGACGCCGCCTTCGCCGGCCAGGGCGTGGTCATGGAGACGCTCAACCTGGCGCAGACGCGCGGCTACGGCACCGGCGGCACGGTGCACATCGTCATCAACAACCAGATCGGCTTCACCACCTCCGATCCGCGCGACACCCGCTCGACCCTGTACTGCACCGACGTCGTCAAGATGATCGAAGCGCCGGTGCTGCACGTGAACGGCGACGACCCGGAGGCGGTCGTCTTCGCCACCCAGCTGGCGATGGACTACCGGCGCCAGTTCGCCGCCGACGTGGTGCTCGACATCGTCTGCTTCCGCCGCCTCGGCCACAACGAGCAGGACACACCGGCGGTCACCCAGCCGCTGATGTACAAGCGCATCGGCCAGCACCCGGGCACGCGCAAGCTGTACGCCGACAAGCTGGTGACCCAGGGCGTGCTCGAGGCCTCCGAGCCCGAGCAGATGGCGAAGGCATTCCGCGCCGCGATGGACGAGGGCCGCCACACCGCCGACCCGGTGCTGACCAACTACAAGAGCAAGTACGCCGTCGACTGGTCGGCCTACCTGAACCGGCGCTGGACCGACCACGCCGACACCGCCGTGCCGCTGGCGGAACTGAAGCGCCTCGGCGAGCGCATCACCACCGTGCCCGAGGGCTTCAGGCTGCACCCGCTGGTGGAGAAGGTGATCGCCGACCGCCGCGCGATGGCGGCGGGCTCGCAGCGGCTCGACTGGGGCATGGGCGAGCACCTGGCTTTCGCCTCGCTGGTGGCCAGCGGCTATCCGGTGCGGATCACCGGCCAGGACAGCGGCCGCGGCACCTTTACCCACCGGCACGCGGTGCTGCACAGCCAGAACCGCGAACGCTGGGACGAGGGCACCTACATCCCGCTCGCCAACGTGACCGAAAAGCAGGCGCCGTTCACCGTCATCGACTCGGTGCTGTCGGAGGAGGCGGTGCTGGCGTTTGAATACGGCTACTCGAGCGCCGAGCCGAACGCGCTGGTGATCTGGGAGGCGCAGTTCGGCGACTTCGTCAACGGCGCGCAGGTGGTGATCGACCAGTTCATCAGCTCGGGCGAGGTCAAGTGGGGCCGGCAGTCGGGCCTGACGATGATGCTGCCGCACGGCTACGAAGGGCAGGGGCCGGAGCACTCCTCGGCCCGCCTGGAGCGCTTCCTGCAGCTGGCCGCCGACAACAACATGCAGATCGCGCAGCCGACCAGCGCGGCGCAGATCTTCCACCTGCTGCGGCGGCAGATGATCCGGCTGTTCCGCAAGCCGCTGGTCATCATGACGCCGAAGTCGCTGCTGCGGCACAAGGACGCCACCTCGGAGCTCGCCGAACTCGCCCGCGGCGAGTTCCAGACCGTGATCGGCGAGACCGAGACCATCGATGCGAAGAAGGTCCGGCGGGTGATCGCCTGCTCGGGCAAGGTCTACTACGACCTGCTGGCGCTGCGGCGCGAGCGCGAGATCGACGACGTGGCGGTGATCCGCGTCGAGCAGCTGTATCCGTTCCCGCACAAGGCGCTGGCGACCGAGCTGAAGCTGTACCCGAAGGCGACCGAGATCGTCTGGTGCCAGGACGAGCCGGCCAACCAGGGCGCCTGGTTCTACGTCCAGCACCACATCCTGGAGAACATGAGCGACGGGCAGAAGCTCGGCTACGCCGGCCGGCCCGCCTCCGCGTCGCCGGCGGTCGGCTACTACGCCAAGCACATCGAGCAGCAGAAGGCGCTGCTCGAGGCCGCCTTCGCCAAGCTCAGGGGCGTCGTCCTCAACAAGTGACGCCGGCGTGGCGATGCGCCCGACGCCGGCCCGATGCGGGCCCACGCGTCGCCCGTCGACTGTCCGCAACCACACCGAAGACTGGATCCTCAGATGGCCCTCGTTGATGTCAACGTTCCGCAGCTGTCGGAGTCGGTCGCCGAGGCGACGCTGCTGCAATGGAAGAAGAAGCCGGGCGATGCGGTCGCCGTCGATGAGATCCTGATCGAGGTCGAGACCGACAAGGTCGTTCTCGAAGTGCCGGCGCCGGACGCCGGCGTGCTGGCCGAGATCGTCAAGCCCGACGGCAGCACGGTGACGGCGGGCGAACTGATCGCCCGAATCGACGCCGGCGCGAAGGCTGCCCCGTCCCCCGCCCCGGTCCCCGCCCCGGCCGCGGCGCCGGTGCCGAAGGCGTCGACCCCTGCACCGGCGGCGGCAGCAGTTCCGGCGCCCGCCGCCGTGGCAGCGAAGGCGGCCGGCATCGCCATGCCCGCGGCCGCCAAGCTGATGGCGGAGAAGGCAATGGCGCCGGCGGACGTGACCGGCACTGGCAGGGATGGGCGCATCCTCAAGGGCGACGTCCTTGCCGCCGCCGCGGCGCCGAAGCCGTCGCCGGCTCCCGTGCCGGCTCCGGCCGCCGCTGCGAAGCCCACGCTGCCGCCGGTGCAGGCGCCGATCGACCTGGCGATCCTCGCCGATCGTCCGGAGCAGCGGGTGCCGATGTCGAGGCTGCGCGCGCGCGTGGCCGAGCGCCTCGTCCAGTCGCAGTCGACGGCGGCCATCCTGACCACGTTCAACGAGGTCAACATGCAGCCGGTGATGGACCTGCGCAACCGGTACAAGGACCGCTTCGAGAAGGAGCACGGCGTGAAGCTCGGCTTCATGTCGTT
>CAYLZU010000053.1:0-14184 GCA_964388005.1 uncultured Burkholderiaceae bacterium | reverse complement strand
CGTGCGGCACGGCGATCGTCTCCATGCCCTCCTGCACGACGCCGATGTTCTCGAAGATGCTGGAGACTTCCCACGACACCCAGCCGGCCATGTTGGCGATCTGCCAGGCGAGCGGCAGCGCGGTGGCCACCAGCGCCGCGTTGGCCTCCCCACGCAGCCACAGCGTCAGGCCGATGGCGGCGGTGCCGACGATGAGCAGGGAGTTCAGGCACGACAGCGTGAACATGAAGCGGGTCGTCATCCGCATGTGGGCGGCGATCTTCTCGCGGTGCTCGACCATCGCCTCGCGGACGTAGGCGTCCTCGTCGGCGGCGCGGGCGAAGAGCTTGACGGTGGGGAAGTTGGTGTACGAGTCGACCACCCGCCCCATCACCTGCGAGCGCGCGTCGGAGCTCACGCGCGAGAGGTCGCGCATCCGCGGCACGAACCAGCGCAGGAAGGCGACGTAGCCCACCACCCACAGCGCCATCGGCGCCGCCAGCCGCGCATCGGTGCTGGCGAGGATGGCGAGCGTGGCGGTGCCGTAGACGACGATGTACCAGACGGCGCGGATGCTGGAGACGACGCTCTCGCGCAGCGAGTTGGCGGTGTTCATCACCCGGTTGGCGATGCGGCCGGCGAAGTCGTTCTGGAAGAACGACCACGGCTGGCGGATCACGTGCCAGTGGCTCTGCCAGCGGATCAGCGTGGTGACGCCGGGGATGACGGCGTTGTTGCGCACCAGCGAGTCGAGCGCGAAGGCGAGCGGCCGGCCGACGAGCACGGTGGCGGCGATCGCCGCCAGCAGCGGCGCCTGGGCGGCGAACGCCGCCGCCCGGTCTTCCGCCGCCATAAGGCCGACCAGCCTGCCGATGAACACGGGGATCAGCAGATCGATCAGCGCCACCACCAGGCCGGTGGCGAACATCGCCGCGAACAGCCCGCGCGCCTGGCGCACGAAGTGGGTGTAGAAGGCGACCAGCCCCGGCGGCGGCCCGTTGCGCTCGACCTCCGGCGGCGGCGCCGAGGTGGCATGCGGCAGGCGCGATTCGAACCAGGACGACAGGCTCACCTGGTTCCTCCGCCGGCCCCGCCGAGCGCGAAGTCGACCGCCGCCCGCGCGTGCAGCGCCGTGGTGTCGAGCACCGGCACCGGCGAATCGTTCCCGCCGACGAGCAGCGCGATCTCGGTGCAGCCGAGCACGATCGCCTGCGCGCCGCGGGCGCACAGCCCCTCGATCGCGGCGCCGTAGATCCGTCGCGACTCGTCGCGGACCACGCCGGCGCACAGCTCGTCGTAGATGATCCGGTGCACGTCCCGGCGCTCCTGCGGCTCGGGCACCAGCACTTCGAGGCCGAATCGCTGCGCGAGCCTGCCGGTCAGAAACGGCTGCTCCATCGTGTAGGCGGTCGCCAGCAGGCCGACGCGGCGGATGCCGGCAGCGACGGCGGCGCTGCCGGTCGCATCGGCGATGTGCAGCAGCGGAAGCGCCGAGGCCACCTCGATGCGGTCGGCGACCTTGTGCATCGTGTTGGTGCAGAGCACGACGCACTCGGCGCCGCCGGCGGCCAGCCTGCGCGCGGCGGCGGCCAGCAGGTCGGCCGCATCGTCCCACCGCCCTTCGCGCTGCAGTTGCTCGATCGGACCGAAGTCGACGCTCGCCAGCAGCAGTTCGGCCGAGCGCAGCGGCCCCAGCCTGGCGCGGACTTCCTGGTTGATCAGCCGGTAGTAGACGGCGGTGGATTCCCAGCTCATGCCGCCGATCAGTCCAAGGATGCGCATTGCGGTTCCGCGATCTGGATTCACGGCGGCAATCGTGACACGGCCGCCGCGGCCCGGCGAGGAGAACTCGCGGCTACCATGCGCACCCGACCCACGCTTTCGACCACCACGCCTCGATGAGCAACCAAACGCCGTCGCCGCCGGGCTTCCGCCTGCCGCGCCTGCTGCTGCCGCGGCCGGGCATCGACCTGCGAAAGTGGGCGGTGATCGCCTGCGACCAGTACACCTCCGAGCCGGAGTACTGGCAGCGCGTCGCCGCCGAGGTCGGCGACGCGCCGTCGACGCTGCACCTGATCTTTCCCGAGGTCTATCTCGAAGAACCCGACGCGCCGGCGCGCATCGGGGCCATCCAGCGGACGATGCGCCGCTACCTCGACGAGGGCCTGTTCGTCGAGCACGAAGGCAGCGTCTACGTCGAGCGCCGCATCGGCAGCCGCGTACGCCGCGGGCTGATGATCGAACTCGACCTCGAGTGCTACGACTACAGCGCCGATTCGAAGAGCCTGATCCGCCCGACCGAGGGCACGATGGTCGAGCGGCTGGCGCCGCGCATCGCCGTACGCAGCGGCGCCGACCTGGAGCTGCCGCACATCCTGGTGCTGATCGACGATGCCGGCGGCACCGTGATCGAGCCCCTTGCCGCCGAGCGGGCGTCGCTGCCGCCGCTTTACGACACCGAGCTGATGCTCGGCGGCGGCCACGTCGCCGGCTATGCGGTCGACGCGACGCGCGGCGCACGGCTGGTGCAGGCGCTGCGGGCGCTGGCCGATCCGCGCGCCTGCGCCCGCCGTTACGGCCTGCCCGACGGCATGCCCCCGATGCTGTTCGCGATGGGCGACGGCAACCACTCGCTCGCCACCGCCAAGTCGATCTGGGAGCGGATCAAGCCTTCGGTTGGCATGGACCACCCGAGCCGCTGGGCGCTGGTCGAGGTGGAGAACATCCACGATCCGGCACTGGCCTTCGAGCCGATCCACCGGCTGCTGTTCGGCGTTGTCGCCGACGTGCGGGCGGCGCTGCGGCGCGAGTTCGGCGACCGGGTGTCGTTCGTCGAGGTGCCGACTGCGTCGGCGATGCGCGAACGGCTGCGGCAGCTGCCCGAGGGACAGCAGGCCGCCGGACTGATCGGTCCCGGCGCGCGCCTCGCGATCGTGCAGATCGCCGATCCGCCGTCGTCGCTGGCGGTCGGCACCTTGCAGCCGTTCATCGACCGATTGATCGAATCCGGCGGCGCCGCCAGCGTCGACTACGTGCACGGCGACGAAACGCTGGAGCGGCTGGCGCAGCAGCAGGGCTGCGTCGGCTTCCACATCGGCACCGTGAGCAAGAGCGAACTGCTGGCGCGCGTCGTGCGCGAGGGCCCGCTGCCGCGCAAGACCTTCTCGATGGGCGAGGCCGACGAGAAGCGCTTCTACGTCGAGGCGCGGCGGATCCGGTAGGCGCTGTCGCCGGGCCGTCCCAAGACAGCTGCGTGCTCGGCGAGCCGGTCGCCGACCTGCCGCTGCTCGACGTGCTCGACCGGTTGAAGCGCTTCGCCGACCTGACGACTGACGGGCGGCAGGCAGCACTGACGCGCGCCTGCGCAGTTCACTGACGCACGAGTCACCCGAGCAGCCGCAGATCCGCGCCGCGGTGATCAACGAGGCGCTGAGCGCTGCCTCGAAGATGATCGACCCGCCGAAGCGGACTCGGCATCGTTCGGCAAACCCATGACGCGGGGTGCGGATCGGCGACAGCCCGGTTGGCCTACACGTCGGCGTACACGTCGAGGCCCGCCGTTTCAACGAAGCCGAGCCGGGCGTAAAGCCGCGCGGCCTCGTCGGTATTCGGGTTCAGGTGGGCAAGGTCGATCCCTTTGGCGATGGCCCGCTGCAGCAACCACGACACGAGGGCGGCGCCGATCCCGCGCCGGCGAGCCTGCTTAGCCACCCCGACCCCGAAAATCCCCACGCACGCCCCGGCGCGATCCTTGGTGACGATCGCCGTGGCGATGCCGACCGCCTCGCCGCCCGATATCGCGACCGCGACGGTGAAGCCCGGCGCGCCGAGGTGCGGTTCGACCCAGCGGCGGATCGATTCGAGCGGACCGCCGAAGGCCGACGCGTCGATGCGGGCGACCGTGTCGTCGTCGGCCGGCGCCGCGACCCGGATGGTCGTGCCCGGCGGCGGGTCGACGGGGCGGAACGCGGCGTGAAGAAGACCCATGCAGCGCTTGCGGAACAGCAGGCGGCCGCGCCCAAGCGCCATGCCGGCCGGCACGCGAACACCCCACGGCACACCGCCCGCGCGAGCGGCATACCAGGCGCGGACTTCCTGCCACGAAACCGGCGCGGGTTCGGTGACGTCGCCGTTGTTCCACTGCGCGTGCGGCAGTCCTGAGGCCATCAGGCGAATCCCGGGCAACTCGGCGGCGCCGCCGCCGAACGGCTCGCGCAGCCTGCCCTCGGCCTGCCAAGCATCGGCCTGCGCCGCCCACACCCGTTCGTCGAGCGACGTCATGCCGCCTGTCCCGCGATCAGCCCGCCAGCCGCGCCGCGACTGCCGCCGCGCGCGCCTCGTGCACCGCCCGGGCGATGCGCTCGCCGCTCGGGCCGACCCGCGCCGCGATCGCGCCGGCATCGACGCCGCGCGCGGCGTCCAGCGCCGCCAGCACCCGCTCGCGCTGCGGATACGGATCGTCGGCATGCCCGGTTCTTCCGCGCGCATCGGCCTCGCAGGCGTCGAGCACCTGTGCCAGCAGGCCGGGGCGACGCAGCGCGTCGCAGCGCTCCAGCAGGCGCAGCAGCGCCGCGGCGTCCAGTTCCGTCGCGCGGTGGACGTGGCCGTGCTCGCGGGCGGCGAGGATCGATGCGTCGCGGCAGTCGGTGGGCACCCGCAGCCGCTCGTTGACCGCGCGCGCGAGATCGACGCTGCGCTCTTCGTGGCCGGCGTGGCGCGGCCACTCGTCCTCCGGCGTCGTGCCCTTGCCGAGGTCGTGCAGAAGCGCCGCCCAGCGCGCCGGCAGGCCGGCGTTCAGGCGCGCCGCGGCGTCGAGCACCAGCATCAGGTGCGCGCCGGTGTCCACTTCGGGATGGACGTCGGCGCGCTGCGGCACGCCCCACAGGCGGTCGACCTCCGGCAGCAGGCGGGCCAGCGCGCCGCACTCGCGCAGCGTCTCGAACATCCGCGACGGCTTCGCCTCCATCAGTCCGCGCGCCAGTTCCTGCCAGACTCGCTCGGCCACCAGCGCGTCGACCTCGCCGGCGTCGACCATCGAGCGCATCAGCCGCATCGTCTCCGCCGCCACCGTGAAGTCGGCGTAGCGGGCGGCGAAGCGCGCCACGCGCAGGATCCGCACCGGGTCCTCGGCAAAGGCCGGCCCGACATGGCGCAGCCGCCTGGCGTCGAGATCGGCACGGCCGCCGAAGGGATCGATCAGGCGCCCGCCCTCGTCGAGGGCCATCGCGTTGATCGTCAGGTCGCGCCGCGCGAGGTCGTCTTCCAGCGTCACGTCCGGAGCGGCGTGGAAGACGAAGCCGTGGTAGCCGGGCGCGGTCTTGCGCTCGGTGCGCGCCAGCGCGTACTCCTCGTGGGTCTGCGGGTGCAGGAAGACCGGAAAGTCGCGGCCCACCGGGCGGAAGCCCGCGTCGACCATCTGCTGCGGCGTGGCCCCGACCACCACCCAGTCGCGGTCGGCCACCGGCGCGCCAAGCAGCTGGTCGCGCACGCAGCCGCCGACGGCGTAGACCTTCATCGGCGGCGTCACTGCTCGATGATCTCGGCCTCGTTCTCCGCCGCGGTGATCCATTCCTTCATCGGCGCCATGCCGAGCACCGCCTCGCTGTAGGCGGCAAGCGACGGCGGCAACGGCACCGCGTAGGTGGCGAAGCGCGTGACCACCGGCGCGTAGAAGGCGTCGGCGATCGAGAAGGCGCCGAACAGGAACGGGCCGCCGCTGGCGGCCAGCGCCTGGCTCCAGATCGCCTCGATGCGGGCGATCTGGTCGGCGACCTCGACCAGCGCCAGCGAGCCGGCGCCGCGGCCCGGCAGCCGCGCCCGGATGTCCATCGGCAGGTGCTGGCGCAGCGCGGCGAAGCCCGAGTGCATCTCGGCGACGATGGCGCGGGCGCGGGCGAGCGCCGCGAGGTCGGCCGGCCACAGCGCGCCGCCGGCATGGGCCTCGTTGACGTACTCGCAGATGGCGAGCGAATCCCACACCGTCAGTTCGCCGTCGATCAGGCACGGCACGCGCCCGCTTGGCGAGTAGCGCAGGATCTCGGCCCCGGTCTCCGGGCGGTCGAGGACGATGCGGATCTCGTCGAAGGCGAGCCCGGCCATCTTCATCGCCAGCCAGGGCCGCAGCGACCACGACGAGTAGTTCTTGTTGCCGATCACGAGACTCAGCGCCATCGTCGGACCTCCTCGCGGGTATCGCCGGCCGCGCCCGGCGGGGAATCAGCGGCGGGCGCGGGCGCGGAAGCCGCCGAATCGGGTGCGCGGGTGCAGACCGGCCAGGTACAGCGACGCCTCCGGTTCCAGCGGCGCCGGCGCGATGCCGAGTTCGGGCGCCGGCACGTACGGCTGCTGGCTGGCGATGTTGTCGCGCTTCATCGAGTCGAGGTTGTCGCGCGACAGCAGCGGCTCGCCGGGCGCGAGTTCCATCAGCCGCGCCTGCAGCCGCGCGATGCCGTCGGGCAGCGCGACCACCGGCCTCCTGTGGCCGGCGGCGGTCGCCGCAAACCGCACCAGCTCGCGCAGGGTGTAGACCTTGGGCCCGGCGAGTTCGTAGGTCTTGCCGACCGTGGCCTCGTTGTCGAGGCAGTTGGCGAAGGCGTGCGCGACGTCCTCGACCCACACCGGCTGGAACTTCACCTCCGCGCCACCGATCGGCAGCACCGGCGCGATCGCGGCGAGCCTGGCGAACATGTTGAGGAACGCATCCTCGGCGCCGAAGATCACCGACGGCTGGAAGATCGTCCACGCCAGTGTCGAGTCCCGCACCGCCTGTTCGGCGCGGCCCTTGCTGCGCTGGTACATCGACGGGCCGTTGGGATCGGCGCCGAGCGCGCTCATGTGCAGGTAGCGGCGGACCTTGTTCTTCGTGCAGGCGGCGAGGATCCGCTGCGTCAGCGTCACGTGCGCGCGCTCGAACTGCGCCTCGGTGCCGTGCAGGATGCCGACCAGGTTGATCACCGCCTGCTGGCCGGCGACCAGCCGGTCCAGCGTCGCGTCGTCGTGCACGTCGGCTTCGACCACGTCGCAGGTCGGCAGCAGGATCAGGTGCTTGGCCTTGTCGCGCCGGCGCGAGGGCACCAGCACGCGGCAGCCGCGGCCGACCAGTTCGTTGACCAGGTAGCGGCCGACGAAGCCGGAGCCGCCGATCACGAGAACGTTCTTGTGCTGCATGGACGCGCCAAAGGGAAGGAGGCCGATTCTAAGAGCTTGCTCGTCGGCTCCTGTGGAGCCGAAGGCGGTCGGGCGCTCGCCGGTGGCGCCGGACGACGATGTCTCGGCCGGCCTGCGCGCCCCACGGCGGCGGAAGGTGCGCGGGACGCGGCCGGCCGTTGGCGGCGCGAGCCCGGCGTTTCACGCCGCCGGCGGTCGCTTCACGCCATCGCCGTTGCCCGCCGCCTTCGGCTGAATAGACTGCGCCGCGTCATCAGCCCCTGCGACGAGGCGACACCATGCAGACCGCCGAAACGGATGCCGCCGACCTGAAGGACGCCCGCCGCTACGTGCGCAAGCTGCGCGACTTCTTCACGCTGCTCGCCGTCGCCGCCGGCGTGATCGCGCTGACGGCGACCATCAATCTCGTCAGGTCACCGGAGCGGTTGTGGTTCCCGTGGGTGGTGTTCGCCTTCGCGGTCGCGATCGCCTTCTCGGCGCTCGATGTCTTCGGGCGCAACCTCTGGCTCGGGTCCGACTGGGAGCGACGGCAGATCGACAGGCGCCTGCGCCGGATCCGGGAGCGGCGCTGATGGCGCTCGACGCGGCGACGCTGCGCGCATCGTGGCGCGCCTGGTGGTCACCGACCTACTACCGGGGCCGGCCGGGGCCGGGCTGGCTGCAATGGCTGTGGACCTTCCTGTTCAACTGCGCCATCGCCATCGGCCTGACGCTGCTCGGCTGGGGCATCGCGCGCCGGATCGACCCGTGGACCGCCTTCCAGTGGAACTTCGTCATCGCCCAGAGCGTCGGTTTCACGATCCATCTGCTCTTCGCGGTGGCGCAGCGGCTGCTGGGAGCCGCGCGAATGGACCGCTTCACCTGGCAGCAACGGGTGGCATTCTTCGCCGGCATCCCGATTGCCGGCGTGTTCATCGGCTACGGCGTCGGCCTGGCGATCATGGGCGTCGACGTGCCGCAGCTGGTGGTCGAGCGGCCGTCGCTGCTGGTGGCGATCCTGCTGCTGTCGCTGCTGCTGTCGACGTTCTGGTACCGCTTCATGGCCAACAAGGCGCGGCTGGCCGAGGCCGAGGCCGAGCGCGAACGGCAACACGCCCGCGCCGCGGAGCTGGAGCGGCAGGCGCTCGACGCCCAGTTGCGCAGCCTGCAGGCGCAGATCGAGCCGCACTTCCTCTTCAATACGCTGGCCAACGTGGTGAGCCTGATCGACACCGCGCCGGCCGACGCCCGGCGAATGCTGGAGAAGCTGATCGCGCTGCTGCGGCAGTCGCTGGCCGCCAGCCGCGCCGAGCAGGTGAGTCTGGGGCAGGAGACGGATCTGCTACGCGCCTATCTCGACATCCTGTCGATCCGCATGGGCCAGCGCCTTTCCTACGAGATCGACGTGCCCGAGGAACTGCGCGGACAGCGCGTGCTACCGCTGCTGGTGCAGCCGCTGGTGGAGAACGCCATCCAGCACGGGCTCGAGCCGAAAGTGGAGGGCGGCACGGTTCGGGTCCGGGCGTGGTCCGACGGCCGTGCGCTGGCGCTGGAGGTCAGCGACGACGGGCTCGGCTTCGGCTCGGTGACGCGCGGCGGCGGCGTCGGGCTCGCCAACCTGCGCCAGCGGCTGGCGGCACACTACGGGGAGCGCGGCCGGTTGAGCATCGAGGATGCCGCCCCGGGCACTCGGGTGCGTCTGTCGCTGCCGCTGTCGGCCGCTTCCTGATGCCGCCGCGCTGACATCGATTCCGAAGAACCCGGGCATCCATGGAGCGCCGACGTGCCGACCGCACTGATCGCCGACGACGAACCAAACCTGGTCGAGTACCTGCGCTCGAAGCTCGCGGCGCTGTGGCCGGAGCTGCGCATCGTCGCCACCGCCGCCAACGGCCCCGAGGCGCTGGCCCTGGTGGCCGCGCACCGGCCCGACATCGCCTTCCTCGACATCCGCATGCCGGGCCAGACCGGACTGCAGGTGGCGCAGCGGCTGCAGGGCGATGCGCAGCGGCCGCGCATCGTTTTCGTCACCGCGTTCGACCAGTACGCCATCGACGCCTTCGATGCCGAGGCGGTCGACTACCTGCTGAAGCCGGTGACCGACGAGCGCCTGTCGCGAACGCTGGACAAGCTGCGCCGCGCGTCGGCGAGCGCCGAACCGGCGCCGCAGCTGGCGCAACTGCTAACCTCGTTGTCGGCGAAGCTCGCCCCGGCGCCGGCAGCGGGCTGGCTGCGCTGGATCCGCGCCAGCAAGCGCGCCGCCGACGGCGAGGTCACCGAGCAGATTGCCGCCGCCGACGTGCTGTATTTCCAGGCCGACGACAAGTACACCTGCGTCTACGCCCGCCAGGGGCAGGAGGTGCGCGAATGGCTGATCCGGGTGCCGCTGTCGGACCTGGCGGCGCAGCTGAACCCCGACGACTTCCAGCAGATCCACCGCTCGGTGATCGTCAACATGAACGCCGTCGCCGGCACGCGCCGCGATCTGGCCGGCAAGCTCTTCGTGCGCATCCGCGACCACGAGCGTGAGCTGCCGGTGGCGCGGCCCTACGCCGGGCTGTTCCGGCAGATGTGAACGCTGGATCTCTCGCGACCGGCTCGGCACTTGCACAACGGCTGCCCGGCGCGCGAGGCACGCCTGCCCTCGCCGGCGCACGGTGTCGAGATCCACGGCTCCGCCCGGGTCGGCCCCGGGCGGCGCGGCGCGCCGTCGCCGCCCGCCGCGCGGCTACGGAAGCTGCGTGCTGCCGGCCGTCTTCGGCGCCACCGTGCCGAGCCGCGCCTTCAGCGACTGCGCCGCGTCGTCGAACAGCGCCGCGTAGTACACGGCGTTCGACATCACCTTCTTGACGTAGTCGCGCGTCTCGTTGAACGGGATCGTCTCGGCGAAGATCGCCCCTTCGACGGCGCGCGGCAGCGAGCTGCGCCAGGCCCGCGGCCGCCCCGGGCCGGCGTTGTAGGCGGCGGTCGCCAGCGCCGGGTGGCCGTCGAGATCGTCGAGCACCATGCGCAGATAGCTCGTGCCCAGCCTCAGATTGACGTCGACGTCGTTGACCCGCGCCGGCGTGAAATCGTTCATGCCGACCTTGCGCGCCACCCAGCGCGCGGTGGCCGGCATCAGCTGCATCAGTCCCGAGGCGCCGGCCGAGGAGCGGATGTCCTCGATGAAGCGCGACTCCTGTCGGATCAGCCCGTAGACCCAGGTCGGCTCCAGCCCGGCGGCGCGCGCATGCCCTTCGAGCAGGTCGCGGTGCGGCGACGGGAAGCGTTGCGTGAAGTCGAACTGCTCGCGCGTCCGCTCGGAGGTCGAGATCATGCGGTCGATCACGCCGCTGGCGCGGGCGAACTCGGCGGCGGCGAGCATCTGCCGGTCGGTCATGCGGCCGCCGTCGCTGGCAACCCCGAGCTGCCAGTTCCATTCGCGGTGGCCGTCGATGCGCAGGCCGAGTTCGTAGAACTTCAGCGCCCGCCGCAGGCCCGGGTTGCGGCCCATTTCCGCCACCTCGGCGGCGCTCACCGGCTCGGCGCGCGGCGGCAACACGATCGGCCGTCCGAGCTCCTCGGCCGCGAGCTTGCCGTAGAACTCGAAACGGTCGGCGATGCGCAGGTACTGCAGGTCCGCCGCCTCGCGGCTGCCGGTGGCCGCGAGCGCGCGGCCGTGCCAGTACACCCAGGCGGGATCGTCGGCCAGTGGCCGTGGCATGCGTTCGACCGTGCCGCGCACCATCTTCCAGTCGCCGGCGCGCAGCGCCGCGCGCACCTGCCACTCGAGCACCTCGTCGGCGCGGGCGGTGCCGGCGGCGACGCCGACATGTTCACCGCCCTGCCGGTACCAAGCCAGCGCCTCCGGCATCAGCTTGACCGCGGCCATGTGGCCGATGCGCCCCCAGACGATGCCGCGCTGTTCCGGCGTCAGGTGCAGGTTCAGCGCGGTGGCGAACTGCGCCGCCTTCTCCGGATCGTCGCGGGCCAGGCGCGACAGCGCCAGCATCGCCAGTTCGACCTGGCCGCGGGTGACGCGCCGTTCGTGCGCGGTCAGCCAGCGCACCGGCTGCTCGAGGATCTGCGCCGCCTGCGCCGCCTCGGCGGCAGGCAGCGACGCCGCCGCGCGCCTGGCGGAGGCAAGCTGGTTGTGTTCGGCAAGATGGCGCACGCGCGTCGCCGGCGACAGCTGCCGGTCGGCGATCAGCTCGTCGGCGAGCATCGCGCAGCCCTCGGTGGCCGATTCGCGCGTCGCCGCCAGCAGCGCCGCCGCCTCGGTTCCGATCGCCTTCCCCCGCTCCTGGCCCACGTAGCGGGCGAGCATCTGGTAGCAGCGCAACTGCGCATCGTCGCCCCAGACCAGCGGCGGCAGCTCGCGCAGCAGGACGTCGAACTGGCGCCGCGACCCGAGGGCGAGCAGCCACTCCAGCCGGACGCGATCGGCGACATAGGTGCCGGGGTGGCGGGCAAAGAAGTCGGCCACGGCCGCATCGAGCGCGACCAGGTCGCCACTGCGGTCCGACCGCAGCCGCAGCAGCAGCGACCAGAACTCGCCGTAGGAGCGCAGCGGATGCTCGCCGATGCCGGCGGCGGCCATCGCCAGCCGGTTGCGGTCGCCGGCGGCGAAGGCTTCGCGTGCGGCGAGCACGGCGGCGTCGCCGCTCATGACGTCACTGCGCTTGCCGGAGGGTTGCGCCGCCGCGCCGGCGCAGACGAGCGCGGCGGTGAAGGCAGCGGCGATGTGTAGGATTCGATTTGCCCGGGACAGCGGCATGAAGGCAGGCTAGCACAGACCTCCGCGCGATGACCTACAGGATTTCACCGCCGGCGGCGGCGAAGCCGGCGCCGCCCGACCCGAAGCGCGGCGCCCTGCGCGCGAAGCTGCTCGCCGCCCGCCTCGAACTCGCCGACCGCGACGCGCGTTCGCGGGTGGTGTCCGACCGGCTGTTGCGCTGGCTGCGCACCATGCCGCTGACGCGCCTCGCGTTCTACTGGCCGACCCGCGGCGAGCCGGAGGTGACGCCGGCGATCGTCACCTGGCTCGCGGAAGACCCGCGCCGGGTGGCGGCGCTGCCGGTCATCGCCGGCCAGCTGCTCGAGTTCGCGCCCTGGCAGCCACGGGCGAAGATGAAGCCGGGTCCGTTTTCGATCCAGGTTCCGGACACGGCCGAGCGCGTCAAGCCGCAGCTGCTGATCGTGCCCTGCGTCGGCATCGACGAGCAGCGCTACCGGCTTGGCTACGGCGGCGGCTATTACGACCGCACGCTGGCCGCGTTTCCGGTGCGGCCGACGTCGGTGGGCATCGCCTTCGACTGCGGGCGCGTGAAGAGCATCGACCCGAAGCCGCACGACATCCAGCTCGACCTCGGCCTGACCGAGTCCGGCGCCCTCTAGTGTTCGGCGCCTGTCAATCGGCCAGCTGCGGCACCTGCTGGAACTGCTCGAGCAGCCAGGCGCGGAACGCTTCGACATGCGGCCGGCGCGCGCGCGCCGGGTTCACGACCAGCACATGCCGGTAGCCCACCGGCATGCGCAGCCGCGGAAACGGCATCACCAGATCGCCACTGGCCACGCAGTCCTGAAGGAAGGGCGAACGCACCAGCGCCACCCCCTGGCCGCGAATGGCCGCCTGCACCGCCTGGTCGACGAACGAGAACACCAGCCGGCCGGCCGATGGTTCGACATCGCCGGCGCCGGCGAACCGGAACCACTCGGTCCAGCTCAACCGCTGCGTGCCGGGCAGGCTGTCGTCGAAGTCGAGCAGCGGCCATTGCGCGAGGTCGGCCGGCACCCGGCAAGGGGCCGTGGCGAGCAGGCGGGGGCTGATCGCCGGCGCGGCGACGTCGTCGATCAGCATCGTTCCGCCGGCGGGCATCGAGTCCGAAGGCATCCAGCGGATGGCGACATCGATGTCTTCGCTCGCCAGGTCGAGCACGCGGTCGGAAGCGTCGATGCGGATCTCGATGTCGGGGAAGCGGCGCTGGAACACCGCCAGCCGCGGCACCAGCCACAGCGATGCGAATGACGCATAGGTGGTGACGGTCATGCGGCGCGCCGTGGCGGCGCCGCGGATGTCGTCGACGCTCTGGTCGATGGTCGACAGCGCCTGCCTGACCGCCCGCTGCAGCTGGGCGCCGGCGGCGGTCAGGGCGAGGGCGCGCGTCCGGCGCACGAACAGCGCCTTGCCGACCTGCCGCTCCAGCGAGGCGATCTGCCGGCTGATCGATGACTGCGTCAGGTTCAGCTCCGCGGCGGCGTCGGTGAACGACAGCCGCCGCGCCGCCGCCTCGAAGCCGCGCAACGCCGCCAGCTGGATCGGCCGGCGCCGCCGCGCGGCGGGGCGCGGCGCCGGGGTGTCGCTGCTGCCGGTGGCCATGCCGCGACCATACATGCGCCGCCTGCATGCATCAACTGCGAACAATTCGTTTGTCCGCAGCCGCCGCGCCGGCGTGTAATGCGACTGCGCCGGCAGCCAATGGCCGGCAACGATGCGAGGAGGCTGCAATGAACCGCAACTCGGCAACGACGATCCGGACCGTGGACCTGGGCTACGACCAGATGCTGATCCTCGAGGACCGGCCGGGCGCCCGCATCAACGTCCTGTACGGCGGCATCTGGCTGACCGAGGAAGGCAGCCGCGACGACGTCTTCGCGTACAGCGGCCAGGTGGTGGCGCTGCGTTCGCGCCGGCGCGCCGTGCTGGAAGGAATCGGCCCGACCCGCGTCGAGGTGGCCGAGCCCGCGGTCGGGGGCACCTGGGGTGCGCTGGCCGAGAAGGCGCTGGCAGCGACACATGGCCTCGCGCAGGCACTACGCGGTGCAGGGCACCGGTCCGCGGGCGCCATGCGGGGAACTCTGTCCGCCGTCGGGCTGCTGGTCGGCGTCGCGGTACCGGCGCTGGTCGTGCTTGGCATGACGGCGACGTCCGCGGCCTCTGCTGCCCTGGCCTAGCCGCCGCGCGTCGAGACGCGGCAGGGGCCGCACGAATGCGGCCGGTCGGCTCCGAGTTCGGGCGCGGGTTGAGGCCGCGCCGAACCGGGGCCGCGCCTGCATCAGGGCGTCTTCACCCAGGCGACG